>CAZLPP010000029.1:0-20444 GCA_964561465.1 uncultured Dehalococcoidales bacterium | reverse complement strand
GGGCAAGCGCGGCGAGCCGTCCCAGAGAATCACGATGTACGTTGGAGTCGACAGCATAGACAACTACAGCAAGAAGATCACCGCGCTGGGTGGACGGGTCGTGCTGCCGAAGACGCCCGTGCCCGGGTGGGGCTACCTGGCAAACTGCGTCGACACCGAAGGCAACGCGTTCGGCCTCTGGCAGGAAGAGAGCGCCGCCCGCTGACTATCGGCGGTCCGTCCAGTCAATTCCGGAGGCGCCACGGCGTCCCCCGGCCACCCTGTCGGCCCGACAACGTTGCGGTGAATCAGGAGGATGACGAGGCGGGTGTGCCGGCCGACTCCTTCCTCCGACGTCGCACGCGGTAGGCAACCTCCATCGCGACGGCCACCAGGGCGCCGGCAACCACGATGAAGAAGTTGTAGACGGCCGGCTGCATGGTCGGCCGGGGAGGGTCCAGGGTCGCGATCATCACGCAGTTGGTGAGCCATCCTGCCAAGGCGCCGCCGATGAAGACGAGCCCGAGCCGGTACAGTCCAAACAGCACCGGCACTGCCCCAAGCACGACCACCGAACCGAAGTAGTACCGCAAGACCTTGGCATCGAGGTAGTACCGCTCTCGCCAGACATCGGGGAGCGCTGCGCGCGTCGCATAGAACCCGGCCGCAAAGATGCAGCCGAACACAATCACTGCCCCGATGGCAGTCAGTAACGAGCGCCTGGTGATGTTCAGAGTACCGATAGCTTTCTCCCGCAGAAACCCCGGTGGACTCCACCCGCAGAAGCAAACGCGGGCATGCCCCTGACGGTGCCCCACCGTGGTCGTCCGTCCCGCCAATGCTATCAGGCAGCGGCAGCCTGAACCAGACAGAGCGCGTCGCGGACCGCGCCTGCGTCTGAACCGCACGCTGCGGCCGGCAGGATCAGCTTCAGAAACGGGTGTGCCGGCTCTCTTCAGATCCGGGCCCGCAGGGTGGGCACACAGAACCGTCTCCCCGGACGAAACAGTATCAGCGACACTGGTATCGACGGCGCGGTCAGGCCATACTATCCAGCGGGACGGCCCATGAGAGACCCCGCGACCGAGCTGGACCTGCACGGAATGACCGTCGATGAGGCCATCCCGCTCGTCGATGCGTTCCTGCACAAGGCCCGCAAGGCGCACCTGCTCCGCGTCTGGGTCGTCCACGGTAAAGGCACCGGCACGCTGCGCAGAGCCGTGAGGGACCACCTCACCAGGCACCCCCTTGTGATGCGTTGCGCCACCGCCGACGGGTGGAAGGGCGGAGACGGCTGCACGCAGGTTGACCTGAACGACTGAGCGGTCCCGGATGACACGGCGAAACGGGCACACCGGCATTATGTCACTCACGGAGGAAGACGATGATTGAGCTACCGGAAGCCGCAGTTCTCGCGAAGCAGAGCAACGAGACCATCCGCGGAAAGACCATCAGGAGCGTCGTCGCTGCGCACACGCCGCACAAGCTCGCCTGGTACTTCGGCGACCCGCAGGCATACGGCACACTGCTGTCCGGAAAGACCATCGATGGAACTGCGAGCTACGGAGGGCAGCTCGAGATAGCCGCCGGTGACGCGCGGATGCTGTTCACCGATGGCGTGAACCTGCGCTACTTCGAGAAGGGCGAGAGGCCGCCGGACAGGCACCAACTGCTGCTGGAGTTCAGTGACGGGTCGTGCCTGGTCGGCTCAGTGCAGATGTACGGCGGGCTGTCCGCGTTCCCGGAAGGGAAGAACGACAATAAGTACTACCTCGTCGCGAAGGCGAAGCCGTCGCCCCTGACCGGCGGCTTCGACGCGGCATGGTTCAGCTCCCTGTTCAGCGAGGAGGCAGCGAAGCTCTCGCTCAAGGCACTCCTGGCCACGGAGCAGCGGATACCCGGGCTCGGCAATGGCGTGCTGCAGGACATCCTCTTCAACGCGCGGATGCACCCGAAGAAGAAGGCGGGTTCATTGTCAGCCGGCGAGCGGACGCTGCTGCTCGACGCGGTCAAGGCCACGCTTGCGGCGATGGCGGCGGGTGGCGGCAGAGACACGGAAACCGACCTCCTGGGCAGGCCGGGAGGGTACGTGACGAGGCTGAGCAGGAACACCGCCGGGCAGCCGTGCCCGGTCTGCGGCGGGTCAATCACGAAGGAAGCCTACCTGGGCGGCAGCGTCTACTACTGCGCCGCATGCCAGAAGATGTAGTGGAAGGCGAGGAAACGCGGTGCGACGGTGGGACGGCAGACGAAGGACGCGCCGCCCAGCCATGCCACCCTTTCTTGACACCTCCGGCACGACGGGTTACCGTGCTCCGTCGCAAGCGAAGGAGGCACAGTGGAAATCGAGAGGAAGACCGGTGGCATGAGAGCCAACAGACTGAGACAGCTCCTGAAGGAAGGCAAGCCGACTCTCGGGACTCATGTCATCAGCCCGTGGCCGGGCATCATCGAGGTCATCGGCCACTCAGGCGCCTTCGACTACGTCGAGTACACCGGCGAGTACTCTCCCTTCAGCCTGGAGCAGATGGACAACTTCGGCCGGAGCATCGAGCTCTTTCCCGGCCTGTCCTCGATGATGAAGGTGGAGGAGCACGGCAGGGAGTTCATAGCAGGGCGCGCGCTCTGCGCCGGCATCCAGAACATCCTGTTCGCCAGTTGCCGCACGGCGGATGACGTGAGGCAGTGCATCCGGTTGGTCAGGCCGGAGACGCCCGAGGCCGGAGGAGTGCGAGGCTGCACTATGTCGCGCAGCCTCGGCTACGGACTATGGGTGGGCTCGGACGAGTGGATCGCGGCACTGAATGAGACCGTCGTCGCCATCATGATCGAGAAGGCGACCGCAATGAACGATCTCAAGGAGATCCTCTCCGTCAAGGGCGTGGACATGGTCCAGTTCGGACCGGCGGACTACTCGATAAGCACCGGCAGGTCGTGGCAGCCGCAGAGCGCCGAGTGGCAGAAGACACAACGCAGGATGATAGAGACCGCGCTCGACATGGGAGTTGCGCCCCGTGTTGAACTGGGAGGCCTCGATCAGGCCGGGCCGTTCTATGAGATGGGGGTTCGCCACTTCTGCGTCGGCTGGGACGTGATGGTCATGTCGCACTGGTGCCGGCAGCAGGCTGACGCCTGGGAGAGCCTGCTTTCGAGATGAGCGGCAGACAGGGTCCAGGCACGAGCGGCGCAGCAACGGCGAGGCCGGCTGTCAGACACACTTCGTGACCCATTGACTCTGATCAGGTCTCTGCCTAGACTTGTACGGCATCAGTCCATGGACCGCGCGTCGAGAGCCCGCAGGAAGCTCAGGAGAGAGCGCGACCACAGAGAGGGCCACAGTCGTTTCATGCTGCTTGCCCTCAATGCTGCGGGGCGTCCCCTCACCGTGCACGACTTCCGCCGTCAACTCGTTCGCATGGGCTACCACTTCAGCCTTCCTGCGCAGGTGATAGCGCGCGACCAGGAAGACCTGCTGGACGGGGATCTCGAGGCAGCGCTTGAGTCACTTCGATCCGAGGGGCTGCTCTCACGCGCGGAGGGCGGCGCCTACGCGCTGACGGATGCGGGGGCGGCTATCGCTGTCGAGATGGAGTCCCGCCTGGGCCACGCCTCCGCCACGGTCCGCCGGTTCGTGTCCGACTGCAGGATCGCCTCGATCGTGTCCGTCTGCGTCAACGGGGCCCTGGCAGCGGTGAAACTCGCGACCGGCTCTCTGTTCGGCAGCGTGGCGCTGATTGCGGACGGGATGGACAGCTCGATAGACGTCATATCAGCCGCGGTAGTCTATCTCGGCATTCGCTTTCGACATGAAGCGGCATCGTCCGTCTTCATCATCGTCGCCATGTCAGCCACGGCGTTCTTCATCGTTCGCGAAAGCGTGCTGAAGCTCGTGGGCGGCAGCGTTGTAGACCCGTCGCTGCTCGCCTTCGCCGCCGCGATGGTGTCGGGCGTGGTGTGTTACCTGATGAGTGCCTATCAGCACCTTGTCGGCAAACGCAGCAGGAGCCTCTCGCTGCTGTCGCAGTCGGTGGACAGCCGAAACCACGTCTATCAGGCTGGCGCAGTCATCGTGGGACTCACGTTCGCGCTCTTCCGGGTGTACGCGCTTGATGCGCTCGTCGGACTTGCAGTCTCCGGCCTGATGCTGCGCTCCGCCGTGGAGCTGACCATCGAGGTCGCCAAGGCCTCGAAAGGCGCCGCCTTCGATGCCTCCCATTTCGAGCGGAGGTACGAGCGCGCCTGGGCGCAACACCAGCTCAGGCAGTTCGAGTGGTGGCTTCTCGTCCTGCTGAATGAGCCGCACACACGTGAAGACATCGTGGCGCACTACGAGGAGGTCTACTCGCAGGAAGACTTGCCTGTGGTGAAGCACTTCAGCCCGGCGCGGGCATTCGACCTGCCCTCTCAACTCGACAAGATGCTTGCATCGCTCGTGGAGCGCGAGCTCATCGCAGAGGATGGCGGCTTCTATCACACGACCCGGGGCGGCCAGGAAGTGCTGCGCAATACCGCCCGCCGCTGGCGGTTCTTCATGCCGTAGAGTAGAGGCTGATGCGACTCGCAGGCTCCGCCCCTTGTCTTTCGGTCTGCGGGCACGGATAATGCCGGGTCAGTGACCGTCTACAGGAGCCTGGCGCGCCACCTGTTGCTTCCCGGCCTCGACGTGCTGCGGAGGACGCATGCCGCCAGGTGCCTCAGAGAACTCGAGGAATCGCAGTGGTGGCCGCGGGAACGACTCGAGGAAGTGCAGTCCGAACGTCTGCAGCGACTCGTACGCTATGCCTACGAGCGCGTGCCCTACTACCGCCGCCTGATGGAGAGTCGCGGCTTGACGCCGGACGCCATCAGGACCGCCGCCGACCTTCGTTTGCTGCCGGTGCTCACGCGGGGAGAGGTTCGCGAACGCTTGGAGGAGCTTCTGGCCGCGGGGTTTGCGCGTCGGGAGTTACTTCGCGGACGCACCAGCGGCTCCACAGGTGAGCCGCTCTCGTTCTACTCCTCGCGACAGGAGCGGTGGTCGCGCAGCGTAGCGCGGTCGCTGCGCGCGCTGGAGTGGGCGGGGGCCTACCCGGGAGACACGGTCATGCACATCGTGGAACGGGGCCGCTTCGTCACGCCCGCTCCCTTGAGGAAGCTTTCGCGCATCCTCTCGAGGGAGGTCTACGAAGACCCTTCCCATTTCACTGTGTCGACTCTCCCCCTCGTCGTGGCGCGCATCGTAAGGCTGCATCCTCGCGCCCTGCGCGGATACGCAAGCGCCGTCTGCATCATCGCGGAGCATATCCGCGAGAGCGGCACGCCCGCGCCGGAGGTCGGAGCCATCGTGACGGGAGGCGAGCAACTTCTCGAAGGGCAACGCGCCCTGCTGAGGGAGGTCTTCGGACGAGAGCCGTTCTCGAAGTACAGCTCGTTCGAGAACTACGACATTGCCATGGAATGCAGCGCCCACGCGGGATTGCACGTGGCCGCGGAGGACCTCATCGTGGAGGTGGTTGACGACGACGGGCAACCTCTGCGACCGGGTCAGGTCGGCCGCATTCTGGTGACGAACCTGCACGAGTACGCCATGCCGCGGATACGCTACGACACGTCGGACGAAGGCTCGTTCGTCGAAGGCACGTGCAGTTGCGGCCGGGTCCATCCACGCCTCTCCGCCGTCATCGGCAGAACGGGAGGGACCATCTACACGCCGTCAGGCAGAAAGCTGTCGACGGTGTCGCTCGACTCGTCCGGTCTGGTGCCTCTCGGCATCCGGCAGTTCCAACTGGTTCAGGAGCAGGTGGACCACGTGACCATCCGGGTCGTCCCCGGCGCCGCCGTGTCAGGAGCCGACGCCGCGTCGCTGACTGCGGCCGTCCGGGCCCAGTTCTGCGACTGGCTTGGCGATGATGTCCGGCTGGAGGTTGCGATCGTCGAACGCATCGTCCCCTCAGCCGCGGGCAAACACCTGTACCTGATCTCGAATGTGTCAGGTCCTCCCCACGGTGAGGCCTGAACCCCGTCGCGGCCGCGACCGGCTACCCGGTCCGGCGCAGAACCGGCGGGCGGAGGTCGCCCCACGCACGCGGGAACCGGTGCCGCATCGCGGGCAGGAGGGCGAGGGCCCGCGCCTTCATACCAGCACACTTGCCGGAAGCAGAGTCGGACTGTAGTATCGAGTACCAGCACTCCGTCCGGAACCGGCGGAGCCGGACCGGGGCGGGCCGCTCGCCCCGGAGAGGAAGGCAAGATGAGAGTAGTAGAGTTGCGCAGCGATACGTTCACACTGCCCACGGAAGCGATGCGAAAGGCCATGTACGAGGCCGAACTGGGGGATGACTGCTACGGCGAGGACCCCACGGTGAACCGGCTGGAGCAGCGCTCAGCCGTGTTGCTCGGCAAGGAGGCGGCTCTCTTCACCGTGAGCGGGACGATGAGCAACTTGCTGGCAGTGCTGACGCACACGCAGGCAGGTGAAGAGGTCATCCTGGGCAGCGAGTCGCACATTCTCTGGTACGAGGTCGGAGGAGCCTCGGCGCTCGGCGGCGCGGTGCTGCGCACCGTGCCCAACAGAGACGACGGCAGCCTGGACCTGCAGGCGGTCGAGGCGACCATCCGGCCGGACGACATGCACTATCCGCCAACCAGACTGCTCTGCCTCGAGAACACGCACAACCGCTGCGGCGGCACGGTGCTCACTGCGGAGTACACCGCGGCGGCGTGCGAGCTGGCACACCGGCACGGGCTGAAGGTCCACATCGACGGGGCTCGCATCTTCAATGCGGCTGCCTTCCTGGATGTCGCCGCGGCACGGCTGGCGGCGCCGGCGGACTCTGTCTGTTTCTCCCTCTCCAAAGGCCTCAGCGCGCCGGTCGGCTCAGTGCTGTGCGGCTCGGCCGACTTCATCACGCGGGCACGAAAGAAGCGCAAGATGATCGGAGGCGGCATGCGGCAGGCCGGCGTCATCGCGGCAGCCGGCCTGGTGGCGCTGGACACGACACTCTCCCGCCTGCCGGAGGACCACGAGAACGCCAGGCGACTGGCAGCCGGGCTCTGGGATATTCCCGGCGTGAGCTGCTCACCTTCGAAGCCGCCGACCAACATCGTCATGTTCGCCCTGCCGGCGCACGTTCCGGTCGGGGCATTCATCGACCGCTTGTTCGAGCGGGGCGTCAGGCTGAACTACCCCGAAGGGCCAAGGATACGCGCCGTCACGCACCGGATGGTCTCGGCCGAAGACGTGGATTGGGCGCTCGGGCAGATGCGTGAAGTGGCGAGTGAGTTCCACAGGTAATGGGCCGTGCGTGTGCCGGCGGGCGCAAAGGAGTGAACATGCAGGGCATCCCCTTCAAGCAGGTCGACGTCTTCACCAGCGTCAGGTTCAAAGGCAACCCGGTTGCCGTCGTCCTGAAAGCGGACACTCTGGCGACGGAGCAGATGCAGCGGATAGCCAACTGGACGAACCTGTCCGAGACCACATTCGTGGTGCCGTCCGCGGATCCTAAGGCCGACTACAGGGTCCGCATCTTCACGCCCGCTGCCGAGCTTCCGTTCGCCGGCCATCCCACCGTCGGTACGGCCCACGCGTTGCTCGAGGCCGGCCTCGTCCGGCCGAAGAACGGCACCCTCGTCCAGGAGTGCGGCGTGGGGCAGGTCACTCTCAACGTGGACGAATCACGCGACGGTCGATGGATATCCTTCGAGCTACCGCAGCCTTCCGCGATGCCGCTTGCCGAGAGCACGGTCGCGGAGATAGAGACAATCCTGGGCGTCGAAGTCTCGCACCAGTACGCTCCCTGCGTCATAGACGCGGGTGTACGCTGGGTGGTGGCGCAACTGCGAGACGCCGAAGTCGTCCTGGCTGCCCGGCCGGACCTTCAGCGCATGGCGTCGACCGACCTTCACGCCGAAGGCGTGGTCATCTTTGGCGGGTATCCGACCGGGTCGCCGACGCAGATTGAGGTGCGTGCCTTCGCCCCAGGGCAGGGCGTCAACGAGGACCCCGTGTGCGGCAGCGGCAACGGCTGCGTGGCAGCGTTCATCCGGCACACCAAACAGACGGCTCGCTTCGGTGCCGAGTACCTGGCTTCCCAGGGAGGGGTGCTGGGAAGGGCGGGGCGGATACGCCTGTCGATCAGCGAGAGCAGCATACGCGTGGGCGGACAGGCGGTCACCTGTGTCGACGGGCAGCTCTTCGTCTAATTCGCTATGGCGCCCGGACAGGCTGCAAGAGTGCGGCCACGTGCTCGGCTGACGGCGTCATCGGGAGAACCCCGCAATCCCGTACGCTATAGTGTATGCGGGCTACCCCCTGGTGTGGAACAGCTTGATGCGGGGACGCTGCCAGGAGTGGGGTGTCTGAACAACTGCAGGGATGGAAGCACACCGCCAAACGGGACGCGCGGGTCTCGTACCTGGCCCTGCGCGACCCACGGGCGCCGTGGTACGTCAAGGCGCTTGCCGCGCTGATGGCGCTCTACGCCATCAGCCCTTTCGACGTCATCCCGGACTTCGTGCCGCTCCACGGTATTCTCGACGACCTTGTCGTGATTCCGCTCGCCATCATGCTGATGGTGCGGCTGATCCCCGAGCCGCTGAAGGCCGAACTTCGGCAGACGGCGGAAACCCGGATGGCGACCAGGCGGCCGCACAGGCACGCAGGCGAGGCAATCATCATCGTGTGTGTGCTCGCAATAGCAGGAATCGTCTCGTGGCTGGTCTGGTTCCGCTGACGCCTGCGCCGGCAGCAGATACTCACCAGAGACGGGGCGGTAGGACGGAGCGGCACGAGACCAGACGAACAAAGAGACTGAAGGGAGGGTGCACGTGAGCAGGACCATACACATAGGGCTGAGCAAGGATGTGATAGACGCGGCGGGCCACTTCATTGCGCCCGGTCCGGGACTGAAGCTGCTGGATGAGATGCCCGATATCGATTACCGGGTCTTCCCGGAATTGCTGCGGGAGGTCACTCCACAGCAGATAGCGGGATACGACATGGTCTTCAGCCTCACGCCACGATGGACGGCTGCGACGCTGGTGGGCAACGACCAGTTGCTGTCCGTACACCGGTTCGGCGTCGGGTACGACATGATAGACGTTCCTGCTCTCACCCGGTCAGGCGTGGCCCTGTGCATCACGCGCGACGCGGTGCGCCGCCCCGTCGCAACGGCCATCCTGGCGTTTCTGCTGGCGCTCAGCACGAGGATGCCGTTCAAGGACAGGCTGATCCGAGCCGGCCGGTGGACGGAGCGCGCCGTCTACCACGGCATAGGGCTCACGGGGAGGACTCTTGGGGTGATAGGTGTGGGCAACATCGGACACGAGGTCTTCAAGCTGGCAATGCCGCTGGACATGCGCCACCTGGCGTGCGACCCGTACATCAAGCCTGAAAGCGTGACCGATGTGAATGCCACGCTCGTTGACATGGACACCGTCCTGCGGGAGTCCGACTTCCTCAGCATCTGCTGCCCGCTGAACGAGGAGACCCGCCATCTCATCGGCGAGAGTGAGCTGCGCAAGATGAAGTCGACGGCCTTCCTCATCAACATGGCGAGGGGGCCAATAGTGGACGAGAAGGCGCTGCTCCGCGCTCTGACTGAGGGGTGGATACAGGGGGCGGGACTGGACGTGTTCGAGGAGGAACCGACGCCCTCATGCAACCCTCTTCTGAAGCTGGAGAACGTCATCCTCGCGCCGCACTCGCTCGCGTGGCTGGACCAGATGTTCGACGGCCAGTGGAACAGCATTCTGGAGCAGTTCCAGGCGCTTCGGCGGGGCGAAATGCCGAAGGGCCTCCTGAACACTGAGGTCTGGGGGAGTCCGCTCTTTCAGCGCAGGCTGCAGCGGTTCCTGGCGTCCACGCGATAGCGCCTCGCCGGAGAAGGACTGACGGGCAGCCCGTCAGGGAGTGGGAGGCGAGACGTTCGGGACAAGCCTGACCTCGAACAGCCAGGGCCAGAGCTTGCCGGTGACGAACAATCGCTCCTTGTCCTTGTCCCAGGCGATGCCGTTGAGCACATCCACAGCGCCGGTGACCGGCCGGGAGGCGAGCAGTCCGCTGCAATCCACCCAGCCGGTGATGTGGCCGTTTGCCGGGTCAATGATGACTATCCGTTCAGTCGGCCACACGTTCGCGTACACCCGGCCGTTGATGAACTCCAGCTCGTTCAGCCCTTCCACAGCGGCGCCGCCTTCGTGCACCTGCACGCTCCCCCGCGCGGCAAAGGTCTCCGGGTCGAGGAAGCGGAGTGTAGACGTGCCGTCGCTCACGATGAGCCGCTCTCCGTCGTACGTTGCCCCCCAGCCTTCTCCATCGTAAGCGAAGTCGCACAGCACACGGAGGTCGCGCCGGTCATAGACGCGGAAGACGCCGTTCCTCCACGTGAGCTGCACTATCCGGTCGCCACAGACGGCAATGCCCTCGCCGAACCAGTCGTCCGGAAGCGGCACGCTCGCCGCGACCGCTCCCGTCTCCAGCTCCACCCGGCGCAGCGAAGACCTGCCTGTGAGGCCCGTCCCTTCGTACAGGAAACCATCGTGGAAGGCGAGCCCCTGCGTGAACGCGAGGGCGTCGTGCGGATGGGCGGCAACCACCTCGTAGCCGAAGTGAACTACGCCGGCAGGCTCCGCCGAGGAGGGCGCTGCGCACCCGGAGCTCGCAGCGAGGGCTGCCAGCAGGACAAGGGCGCTGGAACTCAACCTGCGGAGTGAGATCATCAGTGGTGATTATCCACCATCGAGGGGTTGCGGCAACAGGGCCGTGGAGCGGCACAGGAGGGACGGGAGCCATGCACTGAGGCGGCCGAAGGACGGGCAGTACACGAAGTAGACGCGGGTGTCGCCGGACAGGTTGCCGGAGCGTAGCATCCGCAGGACAAATCCAATCGCATCAGTCTCTTCAAGACCATGGGCCTGCCGCAGCCTCTCGACTGCTTCCGGAGCGGGACGCGCGACGGGGAACAAGCGACCTCCGGGGGCAACTCTGTTCGTTCCTACTATGATGTGGTAGGTTGGTGCACCTGGAGACACGGAGAGCGTCACTGCAGCGTCCGGGTGCCTGACCGGGCACATGAGGCCAGGGACCCAGTGAAAGGAAGAAGCGATGGTTGGTGATGTTGATGTTGTGATACTCGGCGGCAACGTAATCACCGTCGATGCCCGTTGTCCACGCGCGCAGGCGATAGCAGTCAAGTTCGGCCGCATCGTCGCCCTCGGTTCGGACGACGAGATACGGGTGCTCACCGGCGCCGGCACGCGGGTTGTTGATGCCCGCGGCGTGACCGTCACACCGGGTTTCATCGATGCCCACTGCCATCCGCTGGATGCCGGGCGGCGCTCCCTCCTTCGCGCCGGCTGCGGCCCCGACAGTGCCGCCACGGTCGCGGAGGTGAAACGGGTGCTCAAGAGCAGGGCAGAGGCGACGCCTCAGGGGGAGTGGGTCCTCGGCTTCGGCTACGACGAAGCGAAGCTTCCCGAGAAGCGCCTGCTCACACGAGCTGATCTCGACGAGGTGACCTCGGTGCATCCCCTCTGTGTAGAGCACTCGAGCGGCCACATCCTGATGGTCAACAGCCGGGGACTGGAGCGCGCCGGACTCACCCGCGACTCGGCCGACCCCGAAGGTGGCCGGTACGGGCGCGATGCCGCAGGCGAGCTGGATGGTTGCGTCTTCGAGACCGGCCAGGATCAGTTCATCGGGCGCGGGTTGTACAGGGGACGCCCTCTCATCCCGGACCCGACGCCTGAGCAGGACAGGCAGGCTCTCAAACTGGCGTGCACCCAGGCTGCCGGTTTCGGCATCACCGGCTGGCACGAGATGCTCTCCGACCCCACCATGCTGCGAGCATTCCATTCTGCTCACGCACGCGGCGAGCTGAGCGCCAGGGTGACGGCCTACGTCTACGTCGACTACCTGAACGAGATGACGGCCGCAGGGATGCAGAGCGGGTTCGGCGACCAGATGGTGCGACTGGGTGGCATCAAGCTGCTGGGAGATGGAGCCCTGAGCGGAAGGACGGCGCTACTGAACGAGCCCTATTCCGGCTCCACCGACAACTTCGGCGTTCAGGGGGTCAGTGCGGACGTGATGAACGCGCAAGTACTGGCGGCTCACAAGGCCGGCTTCCAGATAGGCATCCACGCGAACGGCGACAGGTTCGTCGGCATGGTGCTGGATGCGTATGAGAACGCCGTGACGGCATACCCGCGACCGGACCACCGCCACCGCATCGAGCATTGCAGCATAATGAACCCGGCACTGCTGGCGCGGATCAAGCGCCTGGGGCTGGTTGTCATTCCCTTCGGCGCGTACATCTACTACCACGGAGAGAAGATGAGCTCGTACGGAGCGAAACGGCTCGAGATGATGCTGCCGCACCGCTCATTCCTGGATATGGGCATACCCGTTGCGGGCAGCTCCGACTACCCGTGCGGTCCCTGGAACCCGATGGTTGCCGTCCAGAGTTGCGCCACGCGGACGAGTCGAGCCGGCGAGGGCATCGGCCTCGACCAGCGCATCAGCGCCGAGGAGGCTATCCGCGTCTACACGCTTGGCAGCGCCTACGCTTCCTTCGAGGAGTCAGAGAAGGGATCTATCGAGGTCGGGAAGCTGGCCGACTTCGCCTTCCTGGGTGCGGACCCGACGGAAGCGCATCCGGAGGAAATCTCACTCACCCCGGTCGTAGCCACCATGGTCGGCGGGCGGTTTGTCTACCAGAGCCTGTAGCTGAAGGGTGGGTACGAGACTGCAATGCCGGGCTCGCCATCGGATGGCTATCACAGCGCGGGCGCAGCGACAGGTACCGATACGAGAACAGCGGTGGAGAGCCCACAGTGACGCTGCGCCAGTTGCAGATATCCAGCCCACCACAGCGTGCTTCGCCAGCAAGAGAACCGTGACACAAGCCTGCAAAGACCGACAAGCTTCGCAGGTCCAGCCGGGAGCTATGCACCCAGGCGGCCGAAAGAAAGGCGGTAGAGGAAGTAGTCCCAGGTGTTGCCGGACAGGTTTCCGAAGCGGATCATCCGGAGCACCAGGTGAATGGCATCCGCCTTCTCGGTACCGTACGCTTGCCGCAGTCTCTCGACCGCTTCGGGAGCCGGCCGTGCATCGGATTCAGCCCAGTGCTGAGCATAGAGGAGGGCTACCACGTCATCTTCAGGGGAGTCATCGGCCGTTCCTGCCAGCAGCCTGCGCACCTCATCCGGGGCGACGCCGGTCTTCAGAGCTTCCCTTGCATGGAAGAATGAACAGTAGCGGCACCCGTTGACAGCGGTGACCGCCAACATCAGCCGCTCGCGGAAGGCCGGCGACAGGAGCCCCTGTCTCTCGACCTCACGCAGCCTGCGTCTATTCCTCGCCGGGAAGAGGAGGTCAGCGAGAAGGCTGCGCAAACTCGTGTACCTCCGCTTGCGGAACCCCATGCCGGTGCGTCCTGAAGATGGAAGAACCCACGTATTGTAGCGGGCCAACCGCCTCAGACCCAACCACGAGACGCAGATGCGCCCTGGACCGAAGCGGGTCGCAGGGCGCTGCGAAGAGAGAGGTCGAAGACACAGGGGCTAGGGCTGGAAGGGCGGCGGGTCCATGACCTGCACTTGGTTGACGTCGCCCTGGCCGTTCTCGCCCCGCACCTTGTCGCCGCCGGCCAGTACCGGGGACGCAGTGACGAGCAGCACCAGGGTAAGAACCAGACTGACCGCGAGGACTCTTCTCATCTATCACTCCTTGACGTGCCGAGCCGTCTCAACCACCTGGACCCGGCGCGCACCCGTTTGGTTGTACAGAGGAACGTCTTCAGGACCAGCATGTCAGGTCCGGGAGAGGAATCTCTCCGGCTGCCGACTGCGGTTGCGCCATCGCCGTCGACCGGCGCAGTGGACCAGGTGAGCACGAGGCGGGCATGGGATGGCAGTCCGCGAAGCGCAGGACAGTACGCCCGGCTGCGATTCGGAGCCGCACCTCCTTGTGCACTACACTACCCGGATGGACGTGCTGAGGCGCTCAATCGCGGGAACGCGGGCATTCGTCATCCTGTCTTTCCTTGCCGCGGTGCTGTCGGCGCTCCCATCGTGTGCACGCACCGTGGAGGAACAGCCTGTGGTGAATGCCGATGCTTCCGAACGACTTGAGACCGCGACCTTCGCCGGCGGCTGCTTCTGGTGCATGGAGCCGGCCTTCGAGGCGCTCGATGGCGTCAAGGACGTCGTGGTTGGCTACGCCGGTGGAGAGATGGAGAACCCCACCTACGAAGACGTACTCTTCCGCGAGACCGGCCACTACGAGGCAGCACAGATAGCTTACGATCCCGACAGGATCAGCTACGCGCGGCTCCTCGAGACATTCTGGCGACAGATCGACCCGACCGATGCCGGCGGCCAGTTCGCGGACCGCGGGGCGCAGTACCAGACTGCGATCTTCTACCACGACCTGGAGCAGAAGGCGCTGGCAGAGAAGTCCATGCAGGAACTGGAGCGCTCCGGAAAGTTCGACCGTCCCATCGTGACGCAGATCCTGCCTTTCAAGGCGTTCTATCCGGCCGAGGACTACCACCAGAACTACTACAAGACCTGCCCCGTCAGCTACAACTCCTATAAGTGGGGCTCGGGCAGGGGACCATTCCTGGAGAGCACGTGGCCGGAAGAAGACGGCACGTAGCCGGTGCGGGCCCCGGCTGCGAACGCCTACCCTGACCGGAGGGACGTGATTCCCAGCCAGAGCTGGTAGCAGCCGAAGGCGGCAAGCGCGACCACCGAGACGCCTATCAGTATCCGGTTCACCTTCGGGAAGAGCCTGCCGAGGCCTGCGAACAGCAGAACAATACCGATACACACCGAGACCATAGTGGCATAGAAGCTCGAGACCATTGCCACCCCGAAGATGGCCGACTCTCTCCAGCCCTTCAGGACGAGTGGTCCCAGCACGAGGCTCCAGAACAGATACGGATTCGGATTCACCAGGTTCAGCGCAAGCGCCCGGACGAAGTTCTGCCGTCCCGACTGAAGCAAGGCGACTCGATCGAGTGAGTACCGTCTGAACGAACGGTATGCGCCGTACGCAAGGTAAAGAACGAAACAACCTCCCACCAGATACAGCACATTCTGCATCCACGCGGGTAGACTGGTCAGCAGCAGCAACGCCACCGTGATTGCGGGCGCATCGCTCAGCAGTGGAGCGAAGGTTGCGGGCAGAGCGTGCCGCCAGCCGTCCTGCAGAGTCCGCGAGATGAGGAACGTCTGGTATGGCCCGGGCTGCACGGCAGCGGCGAAGCCGAGGGTGATGCCAAGGATGATGTGGGATATCACAGCCGAAGCGACCTCCGAAGAAGACCGATTGTAGACGCCCTACAACGGGAAGGGCAAGAGGCAGGAGCATTCGCCAAGTACCCGGGCGGCGTGCGACTAGTATGCGCACCAAGGGTAGCCGGCACCGGGCGTTCAAGTGACGTACGGGGCATCCGATGAACTCACCATCCCAGAAGTGACGAGAGCCCCAGCCAGAGCTGGTAGCAGCCGAAGGCGGCGAGCGCCACCACTGAGACGCCGATCAGCATGCGGGCCACCTTCGGGAAGAGCCTACCGACGCCCGCGAAGAGAAGGATGATTCCGGAACACGTGACCACGATGGCAGCGTAGAAGACGGACACCATCGCGATGCCCGCGACGGTCGACTCCCTCCAGGCCTTGAGCAGCAGCGGGCCCATCACGAGTCCCCACTCCAGATAGGGATTCGGATTGAGCAGGTTCACCGCGACGGCCTTGAAGAAGTTCTGACGGCCGGACTGCAACAGCGCCGCCTGATTGAAGCTGTAGCCGCGGAAAGACCGGAAGGCGTTGTACGCGAGAAAGAGAACGAAACAGCCTCCCGCCAGGTAGAGGACGCTCTCCGTCCACGGAGGGAGCCTCGTGAGCAGCAGGAGAGCCAGCGCCACTGGAGGGATATCGCTGAGCAGACAGGCGAAGGCGGCCGGCAGGGCGCGCCGCCAGCCGTCCTGCAGCGTGCGGGAGATGAGGAAGGTCTGATACGGCCCCGGCTGTACGGACGCCGCGAAGCCGATGGTGACTCCCAGCAGAATGTACGATACCAAGCGTCCGGCTGCCTTCCGAAGAGTACGGATTGTAGCCGCGGCGGCGCGGGAAGGCAAGAGAGGGAGCGGTGCGCCGGCGGCAGACACAGAGTTGGTCCGGCGCGGCCGGAGAGATGGAGCCGCGGCGAGGCCCGCGCCCGTCGGTGAGACACCGGACGGCCTCCGCCGTTCACGACTGGCGCGCGTCCCTCCGGGTCGGGTACCATCCCACGCTGGAGACCAACGGGGACGGGAGCGCCCCCCCAAGGAGGGAATCATGGGACCGGAGCAGGAGTACGTGTCGAAGGCCGAAGCCGCGAAGCAGGCGGCGATACTGTTCGAACGGGTCGGCATCCTGCACGCCTCGTACGCCAGGGCAATCGTTGACGAGTTGGGTGAGGAGGCGGGACGGCGCCTCATCCTCAAGGCCATCAAGGCGTACGGGAAGCACATCGGCTCGCAGGTGAGACAGAAGGCGGAGGCACGGGGACTAGACGGCAGCCCGGAGCACTACGCAGGCGACCTGCCGACGTACGGGACGCACGACCGGTTCGAGAAGGTGACGGTCGACGGGGAAGAGCGTCTCAGAGCCTATGGATGCGGGCTGTGGCGAACGTGGCAGAAGATGGGGGAAGAAGAGCTGGGCCGCCTGTACTGCAACGTCGATGTCGCCAAGTACATGGGCTTCAACCCCTGCTTCAAGCAGGTCCACACGAAGGCCCCCTTCCGGGGAGACGACCACTGCGAGCTGGTGGTGCGGCCGACCACGGAGCAGGAGCGCGCAGATTTCGAGCGCGGGGATGCCGACTGGTCCTACCTGGACCGGGAGGACTAGGTCACCCGTCGCGGCCGCGCGGACGGTCAGTCAGAGGTGAGACCATCGGCAGAGGCGAACAGTCCCTGCCGCGCAACCTCCTAGCGGATCTGTACCGGCTCAGTCCTGGGCCTGGTCAGCTTCTTGTACGCGAGGTAGCCCGCGATGCCGAGATAGATGACCAGCGTCAGGACCAGCGAACCTCTTCCGGACATTTCCCCTCCTCACCCGCCCACATTGTGATTCACGCGGCAATCACTGCGCCGGAGCCACGGTGCTGCCCGATGACTGGTCCTCACCATACGCCATACCGGCAATCGGGGGGGGCGCGCATCTCACCCGGCGCGCGCCCCTCCAGCATCGCTACCGGATCATCTGCGCGTTTGCCCAAACAGCCCAGTCCTGACCTGACGAGGCCCCGGCAAGGACCTGGAATCCGATTCTGCCGGTCTTGCCGACAATGGAGGACAGGTTGATCTCGAAGCGGTCGAGGTCCCCGTCATACTCTGCGCCTGCACTGCCCAGCATGCTCGGTATTTCGTAACCTGTCTGCCAGAACCAGACTCGGAACGTCACGCCATCAGAGCCGGTGGCGCCGTTGATGAAGCCGACATCGGCAACGAACCACGCGCCCAGGGGCACAGTCAACGGCGGATAGAAGCCCTCGATCCAGCCGCTGCTGACCCACTTCGGATGGGTCTCGAGCACCTTCGCGTACGTGTCTCCGTCCTCCAGCTTGACGCTGGTACGGTGGCAGGCGAATCCGTTCGAATCGCTCGTCGACCCCGGGAAGGTCAGAGTGACCGCCGGAGAGCCGGCCTTCCACTCTGCCAGATTCGCCGCGTTGACGAAGTTGACCAGGACTTCGGCGGCGACGCTCACCGCCTTCTCGTTGTTGCCCTCGTTCTCCTCGTCGACGACATCGTTGGCATCGACGACGACCTTCACAGCATGATTGGTCGGGTCGTACGTCCATGAAGCAAACTGTCGGTTTGTGGACGCCCCCGCGATCAGGGCCGGAACGGTGTCTGAAGCCTTGTAGACGCCGCCGACGTAGAGCTTCGAGGTCGTCGAGGCGCAGGAGGAGTCGCCCTGATTCTTCACCGTGTAGCCGATACGATAGCCGCCCGAACCCTCAACCTTGGTGATGGCCGTGATGACGAGGTCGGGCTCACCCTCGGGCTCCTCTTCCTCAACCTCCACGGTAACGGACTTGTGCACCGACCCCGCGGCATTCGTCGCCGTCAGCGTGTAGCTGGTGGTGGACGACGGCGAGACCGTCTTCGTGCCCGATGGCGCGACCGCCCCTATCCCGCGGTCGATGGATATCGTTCCGGTGCCCGATACGGCCCAGGTCAGCGTGCTGGAGTCGCCGGCCGATATGACGGAAGGCGAGGCCGAGAACTGGACTATGTCCGGAAGGCCGGCGGGCGACGTTCCCGAGACAGTGACCACCGTCGATGCCGTGGCGCTGCCCGCCGCATTGGCAGCGGTGAGAACGTACGTGGTGGTCGAGGACGGCGTCACTACCGTGCTGCCGGCGCTCGCGAAGGAGCCGAGGCCGTGGTCGATGGTCACCGACGTGGCATTCGACACATTCCAGACCAGTGTGGCCGAGCCGCCCGAGGAGATGCCCGGCGGAGTGGCGGAGAAGGAGTTGATGACGGGCAGATCCCCCCCAGGCGAAGGAGTGCCTGACACAACCACCTGCACGGTGACCGAGACCGTCTTGCCGGCGGCATCCGCCGCAGTCAGCGTGTAGATCGTCGTGACGGCCGGGGTGACCACCCTGCTGCCGCTGGTAGCCACGCTCCCGATCCCGGGGGCTATGTCGACGCGGGCAGCTCCCTGGACCGTCCAACTGAGCGTGGACGACTCGCCGGGGGCAATCTTCAGCGGGTCTGCATCGAAGGAAGTGACCACCAGTTGCTCGGGAGTGAGACCGGGGATTGGTATCCCGCCCGAACACCCACCCGCTGCGACGAGAATCGAGAGGACAACAGACACCAACCGCTTCATCGCGACCTCCTCCCCCACCGAACGCATCCCTCACGGACGCGCTTCCAAGACACAAGACAATTCACGATCGTCCGGACCGGGCGTCTACCGTAACAACGCAACAGCCAGCCAGGCGGTTGAGGCACGTACGGGCCCAGCAGCCGAACGCGAACACGCCCCGGGCGCGAGCCGCCGCGCCCGGGTTCACGGCGCCGGGCCGAGAGCTCGGCGCTACTTCGCGAGCTGCTGCTGGGGTTGAGGAGCAGCGAGCGCCAGGCGCGCCTTGCGCTGTTCCAGCCTCGCCTGTGCCTGAGCGATGACGACATCCTTCTCGACCTGCCCGGTCATCTCACCCATCGCCCGTTCAAACCTGGCATCGGCCACGTCCGCCCGGCGCTGGATGCGATCCGCCACGGCGTCTACCGAGACGTCGGCACCGGTGGAAGCGATCTTGCCAGCCTGACGCATCGCCTTGACGGCGCTCTCCTTGGCCTTGGTGGCCCTGTCCATGGCCTCCAGCCGCTGTATCTGCTGCACCATGTTGGTGTAGCGGGTGCGCAAAGTCGAGGTGGCCTCCGCGAGGGCTTGCGCCGTCTTCTCGCCGGCGGCAATCTCTTCTCCTCTGCCAGACATGCGCTGCTCAAGTCCAATGAGCCTCGCCTCGAGAGGAGCGGCGAGATGGTCGTTCTCCGGCTTGTTGTCAGTCAGGATGAAATCGATGTTCTGGTTTAACTCCGTGATCTGGTACGTGAGCTGCTCCGCCTCGCGCTGAACGCTCCTCACGTGCCCGGCCGCGGCCGCGGTCGCATCCTCCAGGTCCTCCAGAGCCTTCTCCAGGTCCCTGGCGTACTGCTTGACCGCCTCAATGGAGTTGAGATCAATCGTCTTGTCCAGGAGCTTGTGTGCCGCACTGAGCGCCGCGATGCGCGCCTTCTCAAACAGTCCTGCCATATCGCCCTCCTTCTGGCGTCCTGCCTCTATCTTACACCGGCCGTGCGGATTACCAGCCCTTCGAGCCCCCGCCTCGGCCTGCGCCTCCGCCGCCACCGCCTCTGCTGCCTCCGGACCTCGAACCGGAACCCCAACTCGTGGAGCCCCCGCCACCAGGGCGCGACGAGCTGCTCGGTCTCGGACTGCTCGCCGGCCGTGAGCCGGCGGTGGGTCGAGAGCCCCACGGTCGCGCTCCTCCCGACGACCCTCCTGAGGGGAAGAATACGGTCGGCGTATTGAAACCGGACGAGCCCGGACCCTGTTGCGGCCGGCCCCAGCTCGCGTTCACGTCTCTCTGTGCCAGCGAGTACGCCTCATCGGCGGCAGCCTCGGCCCGCTCCGCAAGCGTGATGCGCGAATTGGCGTCCGTGACCGCCTCCGCCTGTTGCAGCGCCGCAGTCGCCTCGACAAGACGGTTCCTGGCCTGGTCCTGCACAAAGGGATGACGCACCTGGACGAACCTGCTGACCATCGTCACCTTTGCCTGAGCGTCACGAAGAGCGCTCGCCGCCCTGGCGCGGAGCCGCTCCGCAGTCTCGTGCTCATCCTGTGCCTGCACGAGGATGCGGTCCGCTGCCTCGTTCGCTTCACGCGCCAGCTTGCAGACCCTCAAGTAG
>CAZLPP010000028.1:24015-27877 GCA_964561465.1 uncultured Dehalococcoidales bacterium | reverse complement strand
GCGCACTGCAGTGGAACACCTTTCTGGGCGGCTCCGGCACCGACTACGGCAATGCGATTGCCGTGGACAGCGACGGGAACGTCTATGTGGCCGGAAGCAGCGACGCTACGTGGCAGGGAGACTCGGCTCCCGTGCGGGCATACACCTCGGGCTACGATGCGTTCGTCGCCAAGCTGGATAACGACGGGGCTCTGCTGTGGAACACATTTCTTGGCGGCACCGACTCCGACTTCGGCAACGGTATCGCAGTGGACGACTCCAGCATCGTGTCTGTGACTGGCACCAGCCGCGCCTCGTGGCAGGGCGACTACGCACCCAGACGCGCGTACGACGAAGGCTATGATGCCTTTGCAGCCAGGCTGAAGAGCGACGGCGTGCTTGAGTGGAACACCTTTCTCGGCGGCTGGGGCGGCGACGAGGGCAAGGGAATCGCAGTGGACGGCAACGGGAATTCGTACGTGACGGGAATGAGCGGCTACGACTGGCCGCGGGACTCCACGACACAGCGCCCATTCAGCTCCGGGTATGACGCCTTCATCGCGAAACTGGATAACCTTGGAACGCTGATATGGAACACGTTCCTCGGCGGCTCCGGCGACGACTTCGGAGATGCGATCGCGTTGTACGACGCGGGGAACCTGTACGTTGCAGGCAAGAGCAGCGCCACGTGGCAGGGCACGTCGGCACCCGAGCGCGCGTACAGCGGCAGCAACGACGTCTTCGCCGCCAAGGTGGACGGGAGCGGAGCGCTTCAGTGGAACACCTTCCTCGGAAGCAGCACCACGGACGAAGGCCACGGCATCGCGGTGGACGGCAGCAACAACGTGTACGTGGCCGGAAACAGCTATGCGACGTGGCAAGGGGACTCCGCCCCTGTTCGAGCGTATACCCTTGGCTTGGAGGCTTTCGCCGCCAAACTGGGAGGCGACGGCTCGCTCATGTGGAACACCTTCCTGGGAGGAGATGGACATGATCAGGGGTGGGGCATCGTCGTGGACGCCAGCACGAATCTCCATGTGGCGGGAATCAGCGATGCGGCGTGGGGCACACCCATACGCGCCGCCACGTCGCCCACCGATCCGTTCGTCGTCAAGCTGGAAAGTGACGGCAGCCTGCCGGGAGATGTCTCGGTGGACATCGACCTCAAGGCCGGCTGGAACATGGTCTCTGTGCCTGTCCGGGCAACTGACATGGTTGTCGGCGCCGTCTTCCCGGATGCGGAGGCGGTCTACACCTGGAACCCGACGAGCAAGTCCTACGAGACGCCCGACACCATCGACCCGAAGAAGAGCTACTGGGTCGCGGTCACCGGAGACGACACCGTCACCGTCACCGGCACCCTCGTGACCGAGTGGACGGACGCGCTGACCGCCGGTTGGAACATGGCCGGCTCGGTCTACGGCGACCCGGTCGACGTGGCCGACCTGTCTGACAACCCGTCAGGTGCGGTCCAGACCAACGCCATCTACCACTGGAACCCGACGGCCAAGTCCTACGACACGGCGTCACAGATTCAACAGGGCCTCGGCTACTGGATGGCCGCCACCCAGGGCTGTGACCTTACCGTCGCGCCATCCGCATGACACATAGCAGGTGACCCTGGGGGAGGGACAGCGCCACGGCCGTCCCTCCCTCGTTCTTGTGCCGACGGATGGCGCCGGTCTCGCTCTCCGCGTGAGCCGTGCAGCATTCCCCCGCAGGCTCTCGTGCGCACCTGACGCTCCCTTTGTCCACGACGACGGTTCCCCTGTAGGGGCCGTTCGAGAACGGCCCGGCAGTCATCCGGAACCACGGCGGAATCCGTCACGACACATCCCTGGCTGGGGGCAGCCGGCCGCCTGCCTGCGGACCCGGTCATTGTATTGTCAAGTGCGTCTCGATCAATCGCGCGCGACTCGCACTTACCGGGCCGTTCTCGAACGGCCCCTACACCAGCACGTCCAGCCCGTCCTCTCCCTGGCCGGAGGGTGAGCCTGTCTCTACCATCGGAAGACGGAGAAATGAAGTGACACCATACTCATTTCCCCCTCTGAACGTGAGGGACGCGCCTGGCAGTGTGGAATCGTTCGTGATGTGGGGGCACACCCTGAAATGAGTATGGTGTCACCGCATTTCGGCGTCACCGCGCTTCTCACCGCAGGGGCATCGTGACGCGCGCCGTGGTCCCTTTGCCGGGCGCACTCTCAAAGCGCAGTGCGCCGCCGTAGGGCAGGAGCCGTTCGCGCATGCCCGCGATGCCCAGCGAGCGGCGGTCGTTTGCCTTCTCCACATCGATGCCAATGCCGTCGTCAGCCACGGTGAGCACGCACTTCCCTGCCTCGAATCGCAGAGAGACGGCGACTCTGTTCGCGTCGGCATGACGCACCACGTTGGTGACCAGCTCCTGGAAGACGCGGAACAGCGCCGTGCTCCGCGGTGAATCGAGGTCGCACTCCTCTCCGTCACGACTGAAGGTAAACACGACGCCGGTCCGGGAACGGAACTCGTCAAGCTGCCACTCTATGGCGCCGGCCAATCCCAGGTCGTCAAGCGCTCCGGGGCGAAGCTCCGATGAGATGCGCCGCACGTCGTCCGCGCCGGCCGTCACCATCCCGTCCATGCCGTCGAGCAGGGATTTCGCATCCGGATGTTGCCTCCCGATAATCCGCCTGAGCCGGTCGATATCCAGCTTCAGGGCGGTCAGCGTCTGACCGACGCGGTCGTGCAGGTCGCGGGCGATGGCGGTCCGCTCGTCCTCGCGGGCCTGCTCCACCCGCTGCGCCAGGAGCCGCAGGTTCTCTCGCGACTCCGCCAGTTCGCTCTCCACCCGCTTGCGATCGGTGATGTCCAGCACGCTCACGATGAGCAACGGCGGACTGTCCGGAGCCGTGCGCATCAACTCGCCAACCACAATCACGGCACGGATACCGCCGTCCTTACGGATGTAGTGCTTTTCGAGGGTGTAGCCGCTGTAGCCTGCTTCCAGGCGAGCGTTCACGAACTCCCGCTGTCGCGCCCATTCGTCCGCCGGCGTCACGTCACCGACGCTGGTCCGCTTCAGCTCGTCTTCGGTGTAGCCGAGTATCTGCTGGTAGGCGCGATTGGCCCGCACGAACCGGTAGTCGGCCATGTCCACGATCGCGATGCCCACAGGACCGTTCTCGAACACGCCCCGGAAGCGCTCTTCGCTCTCCCGCAGAGCGCGCTCCGCCCGTCTGGCCTCAGTGATATCCCGAACCGTCGCCTGGAAGCCGATGACGTCGCCGGATGCATCTCTCAGCGCCACCACACTCCGGTCACACAGGAACAGGCTGCCGTCCCTCCTCTTGAAGCGAATCTCATCCTTCAGCCACCCCACCCCGGCTATCTTCTTCAGGAAGTCCTCCCGTCCCCCCGGTTCGGCATAGAAGTCCCCCATGTTCAGGTTTGGCAATTCTTCACGCGCGCAGCCAAACAGCGCGAGCCATGCGGGATTCGCATCGAGCAGACTGCCACCGATGGCCACGACAGACACTGCTTCACCGGATTGTTCGAAGAGCGCGCGGTACTTCTCCTCGCTCTCGCGCAGGGCGGCCTCCGCACGCTTGCGCGCCGTGACATCCCGTATCACCCCCTGGTAGCGAACGATATTCCCCGAGGCGTCTCTCAGGCCGACGACGGTCCGCTCACAATCGAACTCAGTCCCGTTCTTCCGTCTGAAGCGCACCTCGTCAGTGAAGCCTTCGCCTTGCAACATGCGACGTGTGAAGGCGGCGCGATCCGTGCGATTCGCGTAGACGTCCGCCGCGTTCAACGACGGCACGTCCTCCGGGCCATAGCCGAAGAGCTTCAGCCACGCCGGGTTCACGACGTTTCCTTGGCCGTCAGGACGTCCGATCCAGAT
>CAZLPP010000028.1:17457-23915 GCA_964561465.1 uncultured Dehalococcoidales bacterium | reverse complement strand
TCAGCCACGCCGGGTTCACGACGTTTCCTTGGCCGTCAGGACGTCCGATCCAGATCGCATCGAGCGACTGCTCGAAGAGCGACCGGTATCTCTCCTCGCTCTCGCGCAGGGCCGCCTCCGCCCGCTTGCGCGCGCTGATGTCCCGGGCAACTCCCTGAAGCGCGACGATTGCTCCGTTCCGGTCCCTGAGTGCTACCACGTGGCGCTCGCAATCCAGCACCGTGCCGTCTTTCCGCTTCAGTCGCACATCCCCCTCGACGTAGCCCGACTCAAGTATCCGCTGTAGCGTGTTTTCACGCTCGACCGGGTCCTCGTACAGGTCCTGTGCGGTGAGCGAGGCGATGTCGGCCCTCTCATAGCCGAAGAGGCGCAGGAAGGCCTGGTTGACGTCCAGCACGGGACCATCCCAGGCGATGAGCCAGATAGCGTCGAGGGATTGCTCGAAGAGCGCGCGGTAGCGCTCCTCGCTTTCGCGGAGGGCAACCTCGGCGCGCTTCCGGATGGTGACGTCTTCCAGCAATGTAGCGAGACGGCCCGGCTCAGGGCAGTAGGCGATGAGCCTGAGATCCTTCTCCAGGCTCCCTGAGTGGACCTCCAGCGTTGCTCCCACGCCGCTCATCACAACCTGTCGGTACTGCTCCACCCGCCCGTGTTCGTCGGGTGGCAGCACGGAGAGGAGCGTCCGGCCGACAACGTCTGAGGCTTTGAGTCCGGTTGTCTTCTGGAACGCGGGGTTCACCTCGAGGAACCGGAAATCCGCGGGCCTGCCGGCGGCGTCGAATTCTGTCTCATACAGCACGAAGCCGCTCGTCATGGCTTCGAAGAGCGCACGGTAGGAGTGCTCGCTCTTGCGCAGCGCCGTCTCCGTTCGCCTCTCGGCTGTCACGTCCCGCATCGTGCAGACGATGTGCGTGATGGCGCCCTGCTCGGACCGCACCGGCGAGGCGTTGATAGAGAGCAGCACGCGGCGGCCGTCCGGCCACTGGACGATGTGCTCGATGCCGCGCACGGCCCGTTTCTCACGCAGCACCCGGGCGACGGGCAACTCGCTGACCGGGAACGCCTTGCCGTCGAAGCCGACGATCTTCCAGGCGGGGTCATTGTACGTCCGCTGCGTGATAGCCGACCTGGTCAGCCCCAGCACACGTTCAGCCTCGGCGTTTGCGCGGACGATGCCTCCTCCGGCCTCAACTACCGCGATGGCTACGGGGCTCGTGTCGAACAGGACGGAGGTGATGTCCCTCTCCCGGCGGAGGGCCTCAGTGGCGGCTGCACCCAGCTTCTCTTCGTGCAGAGCGTGCAGCGCAAAACCCACGTCTCCCGCCACTTCACGCACGAGTTCAAGCTCCTCCTCATCATGGCTGAACTCAGGCGGAACGGAGAGACCCAGGAGGCCGTAGACCCGGGAGCCGTGCGAGAGCCGGACTGCCAGCGCCGAGCGGCCCTGATACCCAGAGGGGAGGGGACAACCGCTGCACTCAGTTGCGGGTTCACTGAAGACGTGGACGCCTGGACGTGCCAGCGTGTTCCTCCCGCACGGAGGCAACTGCTTCCTGCTGAGCAGTTCCAGAACAGGGTCGAAGGCTGCGCCGAGCCCTGCCTGGGCTGTCGCTGCCGCGTTTCCATCATCGTCGAACAGTGCGATCCAGGCGCTGTGGTACCCCCTCGTCTCGACCAGAAGCCCGCACACACCATGAACCAGAGAAGATACATCGCGTTCGCGCACGATGAGCTGATTGACGTTTCGGATGGCGCGCAGAATCGTGTTGACCCGCTGCAGGCGGTCGTGGGCGGGGTCCGTGCAGGCACCGGATGCTCGCGCCATGGGCGAAGCTTCTTTCACGCGACGAGAGGATGGGGGAGCGAGCCCTCCTGCGCCTCTCGAAGCGCACAGTACTGTGGACGTCGAGGCGTGTCAAGCAGAAACCGGCGGAAAGCGGAGCCGGCGTTCGTGGACCGATCCGGACGGTAGCCTCGACGCAACGGCTGCGCATGCTTGTTTGCCGGCGACGAGCCCGTGGCGTCCGCGAATCCGAGGTACAATTCCACCGCTGTACGGAAGCAATCACGGAGGCACAACTGTGCAGACATCGGGCAACTCCACCTTTGGGACGCTCTACCGGCTGACTGCTGCGACCCTGGTCGCCGGCCTGGCGATCATGCCGGTACAGATAGTCGTCTTCCTTGCCTCACCGCCGCCGTGTGACGTAGCCGGCTACTTCGACCTGCTTCAGGCGAGGCCGCTGCTTGGACTGCTGAACCTGGACCTGCTCTACATGCTGAGCAACCTGCTGCTCGTTCCGCTCTACCTGGCTTTCTACGTGACGCTCCGCAGGAGCGGCGAGTCGCTGATACCGCTGGCGCTCGTCGTTGGGCTGCTGGGCCTCGCCATCTACTTCAGCACGAATCCGGGGCTGGAGATGCTCTCGTTTGCCGGCAAGTACGCGGCAGCCGGTACGGAGGCGGAGCGACTCGTCTTCATTGCGGCGGGAGAGGTGATGCTGGCCCGCTTCACCGGCACGTCATTCACGGTCTACTACCTGCTGAGCGGCCTCGCTCTGTTGCTGTTCGCCGGCGTGATGCTGCGGAGCACAGTCTACAGCCGGTTGACAGCTCGGATGGGCCTCCTCGCCGGGCTCCTCATGCTTGTGCCGTCGTCAGCAGGGCAGATTGGCGTCGCCTTCTCGCTGGCGTCGCTCATCCCCTGGGTGGCGTTCTGTGTGCTGCTCATTCGCCAGTTCCTGCGTATGGCGCGGGAGTAGGGGCAGAACGGGGGATGGTTGGCGCGTGGGTATACGCGCCGGATGGACTGAATGGACCGGATGGACGCTGTGGACGTGGCTCTTGCAGGCCACGTCGGTGCGTGTCCTTTCTCCAGTTGCCTTGCGCCCGCCTCGGTGGGCGCCCCGCCCGTTAACTCTTGAGGTACTTCTCCGGGTCGGCCTGGAACTTCTTCAGGCAGCCGAGGGAGCAAAAGTAGTAGGTCGTCCCTTTGTACGTCGTGCTGCCCGCTGCGGTCTTCGGGTCGACGTCCATGCCGCAGACGGGGTCTTTCGCTGTCGCCACTGCTTCCTCCTTCCGAGCCTCGCTCACCTCGACCCTCGGCATGACCGCTGACATGGCCGGCGCAACGGGCAGTGCCGGCGGCGTGAAGCCCCTCAGCCGGTTGGCGTTTGAGACCACGGATAGCGAACTCATCGCCATCGCTGCGGCGGCCAGCATCGGGCTGAGCAGTAAGCCGAACGGTGGATAGAGCACGCCTGCTGCCACCGGGATGCCGATGGAGTTGTACATGAAGGCGAACACCAGGTTTTGCCGGATGTTGCGCATGGCCGCACGGCTGAGCGTCACGGCGGTGACAACGCCCTTCAGCTCTCCCGACACCAGCGTGATGTCCGCCGCCTCGATGGCCACGTCCGTGCCCGTGCCGATGGCGATGCCGATGTCCGCCTGCGCCAGCGCCGGTGCATCGTTGATGCCGTCGCCCACCATACCCACCAGCCGGTTCTCGCTCTGCAGCCGCTGAATCTCAAGCGCCTTGTCCTGCGGCAGCACCTCGGCGAGCACCCGCTCGATGCCCACCTGTCGCGCGATGGCCGCGGCCGTGTGGCGATTGTCGCCGGTTATCATGACGACCTCGATGCCGAGCGCACGCAGCGCGGCGATGGCGGCCCCGGAGCCTTCCTTGACTGTGTCCGCGACGGCGATGACGCCCGCCGGCCTGCCGTCGATAGCCACGAAGACGGAGGTCTTGCCCTCCGCATCGAGCCGCTCCGACTCCTTCTCAAGCGCGGCTGACTCGACGCCGGCGTCGTCGAGCAGCCGCCGGTTGCCCACGAGTACCGTGCGACCGTCGGTGGAGACCCTGACGCCCTTGCCGGTGACCGACTCGAACTCGCGCGGCTCGGAGAGCGTCAGCCCCTTCTCCTCCGCGCCCTTCACCACGGCCTGGCCGAGCGGATGCTCGGAGGCGCGCTCCGCCGAGGCGGCCAACCGGAGGAGGTCGCCGGCGTTGAAGCCGTCGACCGCTACCACGTCGGTCAGCGACGGCTTCCCCTTCGTTATCGTGCCGGTCTTGTCGAGCACGAGCGTGTTCAGCTTGTGCGCCGTCTCCAGCGCCTCGGCCGAGCGTATCAGGATGCCGTTCTGCGCCCCCTTGCCGGTGCCGACCATGACCGAGAGTGGCGTGGCCAGCCCCAGGGCGCAGGGGCAGGCGACGATGAGCACCGAGACCGCGTTGACGAGCGCGAAGCTGAGCGCCGGCGCCGGGCCGAAATCGAACCAGATGACGAACGTCGCGATGGCGATGAAGACCACGATGGGCACGAACCGGCTCGCGATGAGGTCGGCCAGCCGCTGTATCGGCGCCTTCGAGCCCTGTGCCTGCTCCACGAGTTGCACTATCTGCGCCAGCATCGTATCGCGGCCCACCTTCGTGGCCTCGAACCGGAACGTGCCCGTCTGGTTGATGGTCGCACCTATGACGGTATCGCCCACGCCCTTCGATACCGGCATGCTCTCGCCGGTGACCATCGACTCGTCGAGCGTCGAGCGTCCTTCGAGGACTCGGCCATCCACCGGCACTTTCTCGCCGGGCCGGACGATGACGGTGTCGCCGACCTGCACCTGCTCAATCGCGATGTCCTCTTCCTTGCCATCGCGCACTACACGCGCCGTCCTGGCCTGCAGGCCGATGAGCTTCCGTATGGCCTCTCCGGTGCCGCCCCGGGCCCGTGCCTCGAGCAGCCGGCCGAGCATGACGAGGGTGATGATGACGCCCACCGCCTCGTAATAGACGGCACGAAGGCTCTCGGGCAGGATTCCCGGCGCCACCGTGACGACGAGGCTGTAGACGAAGGCGGCGGTTGTGCCGAGGGTGATGAGCGTGTTCATGTCTGCCGTGCGGTGCCGCAGCGTCAGCCAGCCGGTGCGGTGGACCGGCCAGCCGGCGTAGAACATCACCGGCGCGATGAGCGCTAGCTGGAGCCAGTGGTTCATCAGGAACGAGGGCAGCCACTCGGGGTGGAAGAACTCGTGCGCCATCATGGCGAACAGCACCGGGAAGGTGAGCACCGCACCAACGACGAGTCGCCTCGTGATGTCCCGCCGCTCCGCGGTTCGTTCGGCAGCCTCTCTGTCCTCGGTCTCCGGAGCGCCGGCCTCGCCGCGCACCTCGACCGAGTAGCCTGCGTTGGCGATGGCGCGGTCCATGTCCTCCGGCGTCACGAGGGCCGGATCGTAGCGGACGGCGATGCGCTGGGCGCCGAAGTTCACGCGGACGTCGTCGATGCCGGGCATCGCGTTCAGCGCGTTCTCGATGTTCATGGCGCAGCTCGGGCAGGTCATGCCGCTGCCGACCATGCCGAACTCAACGAGTTCCGTCCCCTTCACCGACAGCTTCGGCCCGACGCCAACCGCCTTCGCATACTCCTGCTCCGGGGCGGCCTTCTCCGCCGGGACGGGGCAGGTTGCTGCAGCGGGCGACTCGGCCTTGGGCGACCCGGCGCCGTTATCCTCGACGATGAGCGTGCCATGCAGCATGTTCATGCCGCAGGCGAAGCCGAAACGGCCGGCCCTGTCCGGCGTGAACTCGAGCGCCGTCTTCGCGAAGGGGACCAGGGTCTTGCTCACGTTGAAGTCGGGGAAGACGACGCGGGAGCTGCACTCGCCTGCTTCCTTGCGGTCGAAGATGAGCCGCAGCCGCATGCCCTTGCGCACGCGGATGGTGTCCGGCGAGTAGCCGCCCTTGACGGTGACGACCACCTCCTGGACGTTGCCCTTGACGCGGGCAGCGCCGGCCCGCCTCTCACCGAAGAAGTACCACGCCAGAAAGCCGATGGCTCCCAGCCCGCTCACCGTCACCGCAATCTCAGCTACGCCCATGGCCCATCCTCCCTCGAAGAAACGGTCTCCAACAACGGCGCAGATGTCCGCGCGTGACCTTCATGGTAGCGTTGCGGGGCGGCGGATGCCAAACGGGGACTACGTCGGCATCTCACTGCTTGTAGGGGCCGTTCGAGAACGGCCCGGCCATAGTCCAGAAGCGGGGACGGATTCGCCATGCGACGTCCTTGCGCAGGTGCTCGACCCTGCGCGGAACTCGTGGCAGTCAACTGTGCCGCGCACGAACGCCGGGCCGTTTTCGAACCGCCCCTACACCTGACGGTATTTCGTTGCCCCGGGGAGACGCAGAGGTCCGCCCCCGTGGGGAGGTGGGGCATCTCCTGTAGGGGAGGTCTCAGACCCTCCCGCCGCCCGGTTGTCATGCCCTGCGCCTTGCCCTCGGACGGCACCGCATCCCTCGCCCCGGCGGGCGCGTCTGAGACGCGCCCCTACAGCGGAAGGCGCGGTTGTGCCTGAGAACGACAACCGCGGGAGTCCATCCGCGGCATGGCGGGCAGGCTTCCGGCGGCCCGGACGTGGCGCCTCCTGTAGGGGAGGTCTCAGACCCTCCCGCC
>CAZLPP010000028.1:14201-17357 GCA_964561465.1 uncultured Dehalococcoidales bacterium | reverse complement strand
TTCCGGCGGCCCGGACGTGGCGCCTCCTGTAGGGGAGGTCTCAGACCCTCCCGCCGCCCGGTTGTCATGCCCTGCGCCTTGCCCTCGGACGGCACCGCATCCCTCGCCCCGGCGGGCGCGTCTGAGACGCGCCCCTACAGCGGAAGGCGCGGTTGTGCCTGAGAACGACAACCGCGGGAGTCCATCCGCGGCATGGCGGGCAGGCTTCCGGCGGCCCGGACGTGGCGCCTCCTGTAGGGGAGGTCTCAGACCCTCCCGCCCTCAGGCCGCTGCGTGCCCGCCATCAGGACGCTGAATGCCGGCGTTCGTCACCATGAACCGCGCGCCGCAGAGCGCCACCGCACCGTTCCCGAACGGCCCCTGCACCAGGTCGGGCGTTTCGGTCCCGCCCTACGCAGAAGGCAGGGTGACGCGGACTTCTGTCCCCCTGCCGGGCGCGCTCTGGAAGTGCAGCTCGCCGCCGTACGGCAGGAGGCGTTCCCGCATCCCGACGATGCCAAGCGAGTGCCGGTCATTGATATGCTCTGCGTCTATGCCCCGGCCGTCGTCCGCCACGGTGAGGACACACACGCCAGCTTCGTGCCCCAGAGAGACCCGGACGGTCTTCGCGCCGGCGTGGCGCACCACGTTGGTGACCAGCTCCTGGAAGACGCGGAAGAGCGCCGTCGTCTGCCCGGTGTCAAGGTCGCATGCAACCTCGCCCCGCTCGAAGGCAAAGTCGATACTCGTTCTCTGCCGTAACTGGTCGAGTTGCCACCCGATGGCCCCGGCCAGGCCGAGGTCATCCAGCGCTCCGGGACGCAGCTCGGATGAGATGCGCCGCACGTCGTTCGTCCCTGCAACCGCCATCGCCTCCATGCCGTCGAGCAGCGGGACGATTTCCGGTCGAACGTGTTCCAGCGTCTGCCTCAGCCGGGCGATGTCCAGCTTAAGGGCGGTGAACGTCTGTCCGACCTGGTCGTGCAACTCGCGGGCGATGGTCGTCCGCTCCTCCTCGCGCGCCTGCTCGACCCGCCTGGCGAGCAGCCGAAGCTCCTCGCGCGACTCCGCCAGCTCTCTCTCTCCGCGCTTCCGCTCGGTGACGTCGCGATTGACGCCCTGGAAGGCAATCACGCGGCCGGACTTGTCCCTGATGGCTGCCTGCGTGCGCTGGCAATCGAACACGGTGCCGTCCTTCTTCCGGTATCGGACTTCGTCTTCGACGAAACCCGTCTCGAGCATGCGCCGCGCGAAGGTTTCGCGGTCCGCCGGGTCCGCGTAGAGGGTGGAGGCGTTCAGCGTGGGCAGGTCTTCCCTCGTATAGCCGAACAGCTTCAACCACGCGGGATTGACGTCGGTGACCTTCCCCTCCGGCGTGCCGATGTAGATGGCGTCCATCGATTGTTCGAAGAGCGACCGGAACTTCGCCTCGCTCTTGATCATAGCGGCCTCCGCCTGCTTGCGACCGGTGACATCTTCGATGAGAGCAAGGTGCCGCCTTTCTCCGGATTCCCCCGTCTGGGTGATGACGTTCAGGGACGCCCAGAACTGAGCGCCGCTCCGACGCTTCATTCGCAGCTCGAAGCCCCGGGCCACGCCGGCGGTCTCGAAGCTCATGAAGAGACGTTGCCTGTCTCGCAGGTCCGCATAGCGCTCCGCAACCGACGTCTTCCTCATCTCGTCTTCAGATTCGAAGCCGAACACCTCCAGGGCGGCCCGGTTCGCGCTCAGGATGGTCCCGTCCGGCAGGCAGACGATGATGCCGATGGCGGCGTTCTCCACCAGGTTGCGGTATCGGGCCTCCGAGGCGCGCAGCGTCTCCTCGGCCTTCTCTCGCTCGGTCAGTTCCGCCGCAAGGCGCACGCGCTCGCGAGAATCGGCCTCTACCCTGACCCTTGCAGTGTCGTCGTGCAGCAGAACCAGGTGGCCGCTGCAGCGGCCCTTCGTCACGATGCGGGAGGCACTCAGGATGTAGTAACGCCGGTTCTCCGCCTCACCCAGTGTCATGACGCACTGCGAGTCGACGGCGTCCGGTCCGGGTTCCACCAGGCCGGCCGCAGCCGGGAGCATGAGTCTGAACGATTGGCCGACGGTTCTCGACCGTTCCCGGCCGATGACGCGCTGCGCCGCGGGGTTGAGGTCAACGATGCGCCCCTGTACGTCGAGAACCACCACGCCGTCGACCATGCTCGTGAACACTGCTTCGTGAGCGACCGGCATGATGTCGAGCAGGTGGAGGCGGAACAGCCCCCAGGAGAAGGCTGCTCCCGTCACGGCGAAGGCCAGCGGCGTAGGGTCGACCGGCTGAGACGGGCCGAGCCCGGTGACGTATGCGATGTTGGCAAGCCAGGGAACGGTCGAGGCAACCAGCAGCACCCCCACCTGTTCCCGGTACACCGTCGAACCATGCAGATATACGCTCAGCAGCGTCACCGTCCCCATGAGTACGAGCAGGTAGGAGTAGCCGGCCTGGATCCAGAACCACGCACCGTGGGTCACCGCGTCAACGGCTGGAACGAAGCCCGAGTCCAGCCAGATATCACGCCACATCAGGTGATGGGAGTCGTTGGTCCAGACCATTGCCAGCGTGACAACCGCAACGACCGACAGCAGCGCCAGGTTTCGAGGCGTCAGGCGCTGTACCCGGTCCGCATACCGGAGCGTGAACACCAGCCACGCCACCGGCACCAGGACGATGCCGAAGTACGACATCTTCATCCAGAAGACCTTGGCGGCGAGTTCGCCGCTGGCGTACTCGATGGCCACGGACAGCGACCACCAGGCGATGGCTGACATCAGCACCGCAAAGGTGCCGGCGATGGGCGTCTTCAGACGGCGTCGTACGCGCACCACGAGGAGCACGGCGACAACGAGTGCGATGAGGGGGAGCAGGATGAAGCGGCTGAAGGTGAACTGCATCCGGTCTCAGTCTCCGATCGCCGGCCTTCTCCCGAGAGCGTCTGGACGTGCACACCGGGGGATCTGGTGCCGCAGGTGGGAATGCTCCTTCGCCAGGCCGTCTTCCTCCGTTGCCGGCTGCCACACCGGCGCGACACGCTGTCGCCATCGCACGGACAGGCGACCTCGCACGTGACTAATGACAGTGGCGGTATCCGGGGTCCGTGACTGCCCACAATACTGTGGCTTCGTACGGCTGTCAAGAGTCGCGCTTCGGCG
>CAZLPP010000028.1:0-14101 GCA_964561465.1 uncultured Dehalococcoidales bacterium | reverse complement strand
GGTGGTTGGCGGCGTCGCCGGCTCAGTGGTGCCGCCGGGCACGTTGATGGTGATGCATCCGGCGGTCAGGAGCAGAGCGAGAGTTGCCGTCAAGAGCGAAAACCGCAGGGTGGTTCTTCTCATCGGTCCTCCTCCATGGACGTACAGTGACGGGTCGCCGGATTCCGGCGACTCACACCATATGTAAACGCGGTTGCGGGACGGAAGTCACGGGCCGTCAGGCGTATCGTTCCGGGTGGCAGGTGGTGCACTGCAACACCGGACGCCTGGTCCGCGTCGCATGCTCCATGGTCGTCTTGTAGTCCTCGAAGCCGGTCCACGTTCCGGGCTGCTGCTTCGTGCCATCGAGGCAGCGCTCGCACTCCGCCCGGTGTATCTGGACGTAGTTGCCGGCAGGGTTTTCAAGCAGCCAGAAGCGCATGCGGACACCTCCTTCCATTCATGCTACTACGTTCCGATGTCCCGCGCTACAGCCGAGCCATCGCAGCGGAGGAATCCGGCAGTGCTACAATCGCGCATCCTTTCCCGCGGGTGGATCTCCGGCCCGCCGCAGGTGGCAGACAGTGACTGCACAGAACGAAGCTCGACCCTGGCTCAAGCTGCACCCGCAAGGGTATCCGCCGGAGCTTGCGTCGCCTGGGCTGACGGCGCTCGACCTGTTCGAGCGCAGCGTGGAGCGGAATCCGTACGGGCCGTGCGTGCACTACTTCGAGACCACGCTCAGCTACGCCGAGGTCGACCGCGCTGCCGGAGCCTTCGCCTGCGCGCTGCTTGACCTGGGTGTGAAGAAGGGCGACCGTGTCATCGTCCAGTTGCAGAACATCCCGCAGTTCCTCTTCGCGGTGCTGGGGACCTGGAAGGCGGGAGCGACGGTCGTGCCGCTGAACCCCATGTACCGCGAGCGGGAGCTGGCCTTCTACTGCCAGGATTCCGGCGCGCGAGTCTTCGTCACGATGGATTCCTGCGGCGAGGATGCGAAGCGGGCGATGGCCGGCTCGGATGTGCAGCACCTTATCACGACGTCGGAGCTTGACTACGTGGATGAGACGGAGCCGCTGTCCCCTCTGCTGCGGGAGAGCAGACGCGTCGACACCGATGGCGCCCTGGACATGGCGCACCAGCTCGAGGCGTACGACTGGGAGACGCCTCCTCCACCGGGTTTGACCCGAGACGACATCGCCTACATAACGTACACCTCCGGCACCACCGGGCCGCCGAAAGGCGCCATGAACCTGCACGGGAACGTGTCCTACGCCGCAACGGCGTTCGCCACCGCCTATGGCGTGACGCCGGAAGACCGCGTTCTGGCGATGCCGCCATTCATCCACGTGACCGGGTCCATCTGCCTGCTGGCGGTGGCGACGCTCGTCGGCGCGCCGGTCATCTGCAGCTTCCGCTTCGATGCCGGCGAGGTGCTGCGGCTCATCGAGCGCTGGCGTGCGACCTACACGAACGGACCGCTCACGGCGTACATCGCGCTGCTGAACCACCCGGCTATACGGGAGCGCGACCTCAGTTCACTCACGAAGGTGCTCAGCGGCGGCGCGCCGGTGGCGCCGGGCGTGGCAAAGGAGTTCGAGGAGGTCACCGGCCACTACATGCACAACACCTACGGGCTGACGGAGACGACCTCTCCCGGCATCCTGACGCCCCTGGGCGTCAGGGGGCCCATCGATCCCGAGACCGGCGCGCTGTCGGTCGGCTTCCCGCCGCCGGGGTCGTGCGCGAAGATAGTCGACCTCGAGACCGGCGCGGACCTGCCTCCCGGTGAGACAGGCGAGGTCGCCATCCGGGGACCGAACATCGTGCCCGGGTACTGGCAGCGACCGGACGAGAGCGCCCACGCCATCCGCGACGGCTGGCTGCTCACGGGAGACGTCGGCAAGATGGACCCGGAGGGCTGGTTCTACATCGTTGACCGGAAGAAGGACCTCATCAACGTCTCCGGATTCAAGGTGTGGCCCCGGGAGGTTGAAGACGTGCTCTACCAGCACCCGGCGGTTGCCGCCGCCTGCGTCATCGGCGTGCCCGATGCGTACCGCGGCGAGACGGTGAAGGCATACCTGACACTGAAGCGCGGCCGGGAAGGCACGCCGCCGGACGAGTTCATCGAGTTCTGCCGGCAGCGCATGGCGGCGTACAAGTACCCGAGGTTCGTCGAGATAGTCGAAGAGATACCCAGGACCGCGACCGGCAAGATGCTGAAGCGCCAGCTCAGGGAAGAGAGCCGGGCGTCCGGAGTCGCGGCGCCGGAGCGCCCTGCTCCCGGCGACTCTGGTAGAACAGCGGTATGAGTGCCAGCGCGCCGAAGGACGATACGGTCATGGCCACCCACATGACGGTGGCCACCTCCGTGTGGATGTGCAGCGGCGAGAGGTACATGACCGAAATGCCCGTGGCGAGGCCGAAAGCGCCGGCCAGCACCGGCCGCGAGACGGTCGCGAGCGCGGTCCTGACTGACTCGTTCGTCGTCAACCCCCGCGAGCGATAGTACTGGATGCCCGAGATGAGGTGGATGGCGTAGTCCACTCCGGTTCCCACCGTGACCGCGGAGAGCGTAGCTGTCACCACGTTGAGATTGAAGCCGGTGACGACGAGCGAGCCCATGACGGCGACGATGGTCACCACGATGGGCACGAGGCCGTAGAAGGCGGCTCGCCAGCTCCGGAAGGCCGGGGCCAGCATGAGGTAGACGAGCACGAGCGCCATGAGCAGGCTCCGTATCTGGCTCTGGACGGTGAGGCGGTTCAGCTCGTCATAGAGCATCGGCGTGCCGCTCAGCGCGCGCAGCTCGGGGTGCGATGCCGTGAAGGCTCGCAGGAGCGCCACATCCTCGCTGGTGAGGTCGGCGGTACGGGCAACGAGCCGCAGACCGTCCTCCCGGAGCCACGAGGCGATGTCCTCATCGTCCATCGCCCTGAGCAGCAGACTGACCTCGGCCGGGCTCTCGGGGTACTCGTGCCGTCCCGTCGCCTCCGTGTGCGCGCCCTTAATGATGTCGAAGAGCGACGAGGCGCTCAGGATGCCGGGCACGCGTTCCAGCTCGCGCTCCATCTCGAGCACGTCTTCCGCGTACTGCGAGTCGCGCAGCGTGTCCAGTCCCCGCGGGGCGACGATGTCGCCGACGATGACGAGTGCGCCGCCGAAGGAATCCTCGACCGTCTGGAACGTCTGTCGTATGGCTGAGTCCTTCTTGAAGTAGAGCAGCGGGTCGGACACGACCTTGAGGTCGAGCAGACAGTAGACCGAGACACCGAGGATGATGGCTGTGGCCGTGATAATGGCGCGCCTGTGCCGCGACAGGTTGACGAAGAAGTCGATGACGCCGCCGTTCGATGGGGTGTGGTCAGTGGGGAGAGGGACGCGGGAGAGCAGCGCGGGCAGGAAGAAGACCGAGAGCAGGCAGGCGTAGCCGATGCCGAGCGGTACGTACAGCCCCATCTGGCGTATGGGCACGATGCCGGTCCATGCCAGGGAGCCGAAGCCGGCCATGGTCGTGGTCGAGGTGAGGATGATGGGCTTGAGCACCATTCGCATCGTCTCCTCGGTGAGCCGTCGCCGGTCCGGGAACTGTGGAAGCTTCTCCATCAGGTGCGTAACGTAGTGGAGGCCGTCGGCCGAGCCCATGACGATGACGAAGATGGGGCAGACGACGGTGACGAGGTTCACGGCCTGGCCCTGCCAGAAGATGGTGCCGAGCGTCCAGAGCGCGCCCAGGCCGGCGGGCATGAGGCAGAGGAGAGACAGCCGGAAGTTGCGAATCATGCTGTAGAAGACGAGCAGGATGAGCGTTATGGCCGCGGGTGGAAGTATGCAGAGGATGCGGACGAGGTACCACTCGAGCGTATCCCCGATGACGGCGTCGCCCGCAAGCGATAGCTCCAGGCCGGGATAGCGGCTGATGATAGGCTTCAGCCGGTCGACCACGGTATCTGCGTCGGCGCCGGCATCAAGTGTCAGCGTGATGAGGCCGGTGCCCTCGTCCTTCGCCAGCAGGCCGGAGGCCGGGGCGAAGTGGTCGCGGATGTACTCCTCCAGCACGTCGTGGTGAAAGCTGATGAAGCGCCGGTCGACGGCGACCATGTGGCCGGCGACCGGCATATCCTCCGGCAGGAAGGAGCCGACCTCGGCGATGCCGTCCAGGGTCTCGACCTCGGCGCGGAGGTCGTAGACCGCAAGCAGGTTCTCCTCGGTCAGCAGCGAGTCCGGCGCCTCGATGAGCACGGTGAGCGACTCGGAGATGCCGAACCGGTCGGTGAGCGACTTGTACTCGTCGTACACGGCGTTGTTCTCGTCGAAGAAGCTGGTGATGTCTGTGTCGAGCGCGATGCGCGTGATGGACAGGAGCGCGACCAGGTTGCACAGGCCGACGATGGCGATGATGACGCGGCTCTTGCCGACGATGATGCCAGCGAGCCTGTTCAACGCGGCTGTTCCTCCCGCGCCGGGTCGATGTGGCCCGCGCCTCCGCGGGCGCCTTCGTCCGGCAGTACGCCGTGGAGGAAGAGCCTGGTGGTCTCGCGCACCCATTCCTCCTTCTCGATGGGCGTGAACTGCCGCCCGTTGAGGATGTCCTGCGAGAGGATGTACATCATGAGCATGCCCTGGAGACAGCGCGCGGTGATGAGCGGGGAGGGAAGCGGGCGAAGAGTTCCCAGTTGCTGCTGTCGCTCCAGCACGTTCGCCAGCAGGCGGTTCACCTTCAGGAACGTGTTCTCGAAAAGGTCGTCGCCGACCTCCCTGAACTGGTACGCGGCGGTGAGCAGGAGGCGGAACACGGGCATGTTGCTCTCGACGGCGTTCAGGAAGCCGAGGCCGAGCCGCGTCATGGCCTCCTCCATGCCGGCGGCTCCGAGCGGCGGCACATCGACAAGGCCCTGGATGAGCTGCTCGGGGAGAGGGCCGGGCCAGCGCTCGCGCAGGATGGTGTTGAAGATCTCCTCGCGGCTCTTGAAGTAGAGGTAGACGGTGCCCTTGGCGATGCCCGCCCTGCGGGCGATGGTGTCGACAGTTGCCCCGCCCATGCCGCCTGCGTCGAAGGCCTCGATGGCGGCGTCGATGATGGCCTCGCGCTTGTCCGGGCGGGGCGAGCCGGCTTCCTTCATCGGTTGCGGCGTCATCACGGTTCTTACCTGTTCTGACTGACCGGTCAGTCAGCGTACGCCGCAGCCTCGCGGCTGTCAAGGGTTTGGCGGAAGGTTGTGGCAGCAGAAGAACGGGCGCGTGGCGGTCGCGCTACGAGAGGTAACCGGCGCAGTCCGGGTCCGGCTGCGGCTCAGCCGAAGTGCAGTCGAACTCGGGGCAGAGGCAGGCCGCCAGCCAGTCCAGGTAGGCGCAGAGGCCCTGTCCGGTTGTCGTGGTCGAGGCCTCCGCGCTCGAACAGCGCATCTCGCAGAGCGCGGCGCAGAGACGGTCTGTCGCGGCATCGTCCTCCCAGTACTTCACGTTGTAGTGGGCGTGGTCTTCGCTGCGGCACCACTCGAGGTAGGACTCGAGCAGCCATTCCTTCTGGTATGTGCGCTTCCATTTCTCCAGGCTCGCTGCCCGGCAGCAGCGGTATGCCAGGTTCAGGAACTCCGAGCGGAACTGCGCCATGCGGGCGCTCAGTTCCGCCATGTCGTTCGCGATATCCGCCATCTCCTTGTTCAGGGATTCTATCCGCGCGAGGATGGTCCGATACTCGCTCAGTTGTGCAGGTGTGAGGGAGGTTTCACCCCCGAACATGGCGTCTATCAGCTTCTGCATCTCGGCCTCGGACGGGTCGCCGGCCAACGTCTGCTGCAGGAAGATGTTGAGCGACTGGGTGTACGACTTCGCCATGCAGTCGGCGTACCAGTTCATGATGACCTGGTAGATGGTGTCGTGTTTCGCCACCCCGGCAGGGTAGTTGCGAGAGTCTCCGATCATTGACTCTCTCGCCTGCTGCCACGTCTTACCGCCCATCAACGCGGTGGCGAGGCTGTTCTGCCAGTTACGTTGTGTCTCTTCGTCGATGATAAGGAGCGCCTCTTCGACGCTCGATGCCTCGAAGGTGTTGCCGCCGGCGGGGATGAAAGGACCGGGGCACATCTGTCGCACGCGCGACCAGTCGCCGCCGACGTAGAGCATGTTGGCCCAGAGGTTGCCCCGGTGCAGCAGCGTTTTGAACAGCTCGCTCATGCCGTCCAGCAGCGCCATCCTGGCATCGTACTTCGCCCGGTAGTCCGCCCGGGCATCATCCAGCGCCTGCTGCAGAGGGTCGAGGCGGTCGTTGAAGCTCTCCGTCAGCCGGTTCAGGCACTCGTCGTTGAAGTCGGCGTTCGCGTGCCACGCCCACTGGAAGCCTTCGAGCTTCGTGCCATCGGCCTCCCGGGACTGCTCCGCCTGTAGCCGAGCGGCCCTGGCGGCATCGAGCATCTCCTGCACCGAGGGAGCGTCATCGCAGACGGCCTCGATGGGGGCGCACTCGCCCTGGCCCTGCGTCTCCTCAGGCTCTCCCGGCATCTCGATGGTGTCCTCAGGAGCCGCAAACGTGTTGGGGTCGACCGGGAGCGGCCAGGGGTGGATGAAGGGACCCGCCGGTCCCGGCGCCGGGTTTGGCGGGTGGTGAGGATTGAGGGGTTGATTCGGGGCGGGCACGAGGTCCAGCACGGGTTCCTGCATGAGCGGGTTCCAGGGTTTCCAGGGGAAGGACGGCGGCGCATCGTCCCACTCCCCCGTAGCTCCGCAGCAGCCGCCGCAGACGAGGTGCATGCGCTGTACGAAGAACTCGGCCTCGGGCGCCTCTCCGAGGCGGTCCACCACCATGGCGTTGTACTTGGTGTTCTTCAGGTTGCCGCGCAGGCACAGGTCCCACGTGCGGTCGGCGGTGGCATGGTCGAGCATCGACCGGAGTTCATCCACGTGCGGGTCGTGGAGTGGAGGCAATCCGTCGCCGCTGTACGGGTGCACGAGCAGCTCCCTGGCATAGCGGGCATCCAGGTTGACGAGGAGGCAGTAGTGGACTTCACGGTAGCGGCTGAACCCGAAGGCGAGTGAGCTGACGAAATCGCGGGCGATGAAGACGCGGTCGCCGCGCCGGACCTCTTTCCGCAGGGCCGTCTGCAGCGCGGCCGCGTCCGGCTCGTATGCCAGCAACTCGTTCGCAATAGTGTCGAACACCGTGCGGTCGTCGTCCGCGTGGTACACCTCGGTGAGGTTGATGACATTCGGCCAGAAGTGGAACTGGCACACGGCGTCGTCGAGGCACCACCCGGCTTCGAGTGGGTACGTGTTCTGCTCGTCCCGGGAGCACGTCACCGTGCCTGTCTCAGCGTCGAAGGTGCAGTCCTCCTCCCGAAAGGGTTCGAACGCGGAGCAGCGCAGCTCACGTCCGGCGTTGACCTTCTCCGCCCTTGCCGGTGCGTCGCTGATCCAGTCCTCCAGTTCGGCGTACGAGAGGCTGGACGACGAGTCGACGTCGTACGCCACGCCGGTCAGCGTCTCCGGCGCCGAGCCGTCGTACGGGTGGCGCACGCCGAGGGTTGACGCTCCCTGAGTCCGGGTGCTGAATGCAGTTGTGAACAGCGAGCCGCTCGAACCGCGTGAGTATGCGTCGTTGAAAGAGTCGCCGCTCGTGAGCATGACGATGTAGTCGGTGTCCGGCGCCCAGCCGCCCGAGGCCGACGGCTCGAAGACGAGGCGGGTGCCGCCGAGGACGCGCACCGTGCCGGGCACAGGCTCACCGGTGGACGTGTCGACGATGCGGAACCGCCCGGTCACCTGGGTGGCATCCCACCGGGCTTCCTTGTCGCCATCCGGCATGGTCGACCGGAGTTGCTGCCAGAGCGGGTCGCGCAGCGTGACCGAGAAGGGAGACTCGCGACCGACTCCGTGCGAGAGAGGAGGAGGGCTTGTGGAGAGGATTCCGAGGGCGGTGGTTGTGGTTGTGGGTGGAGCGTCCGTGGCTGCAGGCTGTTCTGTGGCGGCAGGCGAGGGAGTCTGTGGCACTGTCGCTTCCGGCGCGTGTCTGCAGGCGGCGCCCCACGGCAGCACCAGGACAACCATGGCGGCCAGCAGAAGCCGTGCCCACCTCATACGTGATCTCCGCCGAGCCGGCGCATCCGGCAACGGAGCACCCGGCGTCAATGATCGTATACGACTAGTCTACGCATCGTGACGGTTTGGCGCAACATGCCTGGCGCGTGCGGCGGGAGAATCTTCCGATGCGTGTTCCGCGGACAGGCGCAGCGGGGCGTGGTACGTTCGGAACAGGGGCTGGAATCGTCCCGGAGCGGGAAGCACGGCAGCCTGCTCCGTTCGTGCAGACGGTTTGACACCCGTCGGGCGCGGGCCTAGACTGCTATCTGGTGGTCCGCGCTGCCTGAGGGCAGCGTTGATGACGGCCTCCGTCGAGACTGGAGCCCGTCGGAACGCCATACGAGAGGCTGGTTCATGAGCAACGTGGGCCTGCCGTTTGAGCTTCACCGGGCCTGTCCTCCAGCCCGGCTGACTCCGGGGTTCGGGAGCACCCCGGTCGAAACCTCCTCCGACAACGGCGCCATGGCTTGTTGCCTCTCAGCGCCTGCCGCCCTTGCCATGGGACGGTGCAGCGATAATGCTGCGACCGGCTGTCCGGTCCGGGAGATGCCGCACCCGCCTGTACCTCGGGCAGCGCACGGACGCCTCTGCGCGCCGTGCCAAAGACGCCCCGAGGATACCGTCACCCTTCCGGGGGCAGCGGACGGCGCGTGGCGCTGCGGCGTGCGGCACGGTGATTCTCAGGGCAGCCTTACGTCCGCCAGAAGCGGCCTGTAGCGATGTGGAAACCTGCCGGCGCCGGCGACGCCGTCTACTCGTTCGCCGCGACCCTTCATTCCGTTCTCGGCCGTGCGCATATCGGTGGTGGGTGCGTGGGGGTGGTGACGACGCCTGAACCAGTGGGTCGATTCAGCCGCAGCGCGTGCCTGATGCCGGAGCTGTTCGCAGCGGCCCGGGGGCAGATGGACGCGTCCGCGGAATACGGGTCCGGCGGCGCGGAAGAGCACGAAGACCCTTCCGCCATTCTGACCGCCGAGCTGTGCGCCCGCAGCGCGGCCCTCGCGCCAATCAGGGACTCCCTCAACGCGTGCGCCCAGGCGCTGGATGAGTGCGCGCCCTTCCTCCTGCCACCGGCGAGGTGGGGGCTGACCAACGCACTGCGCACGCTGGAGACCGAGTTCGTGCGGCTGCGCGACGCTCAACAGTACCTGTTCGAGCGGAGACTCCGCGGGGTGCAGACCGGCGAGCCGGACCTCGACCCGGAGTTCACCATCGTGCTGGAGAAGGTGGTCTATGGCGCCCAGCAGGGCGACGAGGTGTCGAACACGGTGGCGCAGGCAGTCCGAACGATAGCCTCCGAGCTGCTGCCGTACGTCGCTGCGGAAAGGGGTTGACTCCCCGGCCGCGATTCTCTTCGAGGGCAGTGGACGGTCTAAGACCGGCCCGCCATTGCGCCGTCTATCTCACTCCGCCGAAGATGCCTGGCACCGGCTAGTAGTCGCTGTACTCCGCTACCTTCTTGCGCAGTCCCGCCTGCTTCTCTTCCGTCAGGCCGTGCTTCGCCATCATCTCGCCGTACACCTTGCATCGATGGTCGACCATCTCCTTCAGAGGGGCAGCGGCGGGCGACGAGGGGTCAGCCGCGATGGCTTTCTCCAGCAGAGGCAGGATCGTGTAGTACGAGCAGTAGTTCAGGCTGCCGAGGCGCGTGTGGCGGCTGATGCACCGGTCGCACTTGCCGTGGTTGGGACATGTTGCGTTGACGCAGGGGCAGATGTCCGACATGCTCATTGCTTCACCTCCGATTGTGGGATTCTACGGCATCGTACACGCTGGCGCGCCAGGCGGGACCGGGCGTGGCGCGGAATGCCACACGGCGAGGAAACCGTTGCCGGACGCGCGGTCACGTCTGTGGCCCTGCGCTCTTAGCCCTGCTCCAGACCTGCCTGAATGAGTCGCGCCCCATGAACCGACGATGGCGAAACACGGCGTCGAACGTCGCGCCGTACCGCTCGACGGTCCGCTGGGAGGGAATGTTGTCGACGGCGATGGCGTTGTAGCACGTGCGGCGTCCCTTGGCGTACAGGTAGGCCACTTGCGCGGAGAAGCGGTACGCGGCGAGACCCTTGCCCCGCAGGTGCGGCATGGTGTAGGCGCCTCCCGTGCACGCGTCGCTTGAGGCGAAATCGGCCCGATAGGGGAAGCTGTCGACCGCAGGTTTCGCCCGCTCCGAGAGGGCCATCCAGTCGATGCTCGCCAGCTCGCGGCCGAGGAAGGCGCAGGCAGCCACGGCTCCGCAACGCAGCCTGCGCTCGGCCCCCGGGACCGCCTCAAGGACACTCTCGAATCCCTCCTCAGAGAGCCTCATGGCGTCCTCCCTCGACTCGATGACATACACCTGTACGTTGTCCCCCGGTGGCGTGACCCGCATCGCGGCTGCCTCGGCCACGGACAGGTGGTATGCCCGCAGCAACTCGTGCGTGTAGACCCATTGGAGCACCCACCGCAGGTACCTCCCTGCACCTGCGAGGAGTCCCGTGAGTCCTTCCTGCCTGAGAAGCTCACGAGCACGACGCACGATGACGAGGGGGTTGTCGCGCGGCGATGCCCATTTGCGGCTTGCTCCGGCGGTCGGATGTGCCATGTTGCTGCTTCGAGACGGCGCGGGTCGGCGGGACTCGGCCCGCTCAGTCGGACAGCGCATTGTACCGGAGGTTGTTGGGCGGCAGAAAGACGTCCGGTCACAGTTCGAGCGGAAAGCCGGTCCTTCGCCGCGCGTAGCGTCCGGCAGTCCAGGTCCGGTCTACGTACGCATCGGTGGTATGATTGCGGCGCGACCGGGTGAGTTCGGCCGGTTCGCAGGGCTTCGGGCACAGGAGAGAGAAGCATGAACTACTACGCGCTGATGTACGACCTCGCAAAGGACCACGAGACCCGAAGGATGCCCTTCCGGGAGGAGCACCTCACGCGCATCCGGACGGCGCACGCCCGGGGAGAGCTCATCATGGCGGGCGCCTTCGCGGAGCCGATGGACAGGGCGTTGCTCGTGTTTCGCGCCCCTGAGAAAGCCGCCGTCGAGGAGTTCGTCCGGAACGACCCGTACGTCAGGAACGGATTGGTCCCGAGGTGGGAGACCCGCCCCTGGACCGTCGTTGTCGGCAACGCACCATAGCGCGGCGCCGTGCCTACCCCTGTAAGCGAGGAGTGGCCGACGGATGCACTGGATTGCAGATGCGAAGGGCAAGGTGATCCTCGTTCGACCGATTTCTTCCGGCGGCCGCGGGGCTCGAGCAGCGAAATCCTCAACAGGAGAAGAGTGATGAAATCCGAAGACGTCTCGTGGTCTCTGGGCGATACGACTGTCGATGCCACTGTGGCCGCACCGGACGGGCAGGGCAGGTTCCCGGCCGTGGTTCTGGTGGCGGGTTCGGGCCCGACGGACAGGAATTGGGAATCGCCGCTTCTGCCGGGGCCGAACGGCAGCGGCCGCCTCATCGCGGAGTTGCTCGCCTCGTCCGGCTACGTCACTATCCGCTATGACAAGCGCGCTTCCGGCCCGCGCGCACAGCAGAACATGGCCCTCCTTGCGGGCCGCATCAGCCTCGAAAGCCACTTCGACGAGCTCAAGGGCGCCGTGTCGCATCTGCTCGCCCGCGCGGACGTGGACCGCATCCGCCTGTTCGCGTTGACCAGTAGCGAGGGCGCGATGCACGCACTGTACTACCAGACGCACGCCGGCGTGGTCCCGTTCGCGGGCATGGTGCTGACGGGCGCGCCCGGGCGGGCTCTCAGCGATATAGCCAGCTTCCAGGTCGAGTCGCAGCTCAAGGCGCTGCCGGACAGCGCTGACCTCATCGCGCGATACCACGCGCTGCTCGAGAAGTTCCTGGGCGGCTCGCCCTTCGTCGCAGACCCGAAGCTGCCTGAGTTCGTCAACAACCTGGTGGGTGCGCTGAGCGCGCCCATCAACCAGCCGTTCACACGGGAGTTCTGGTCGTTTAGACCAGCGGACTACCTGCGCAAGATCGACGTGCCGGTGCTGGTGGTGACGGGCAAGAAGGACATCCAGACGGACTGGAAGCTGGACGGCGGAGCGCTGGAAGAGGCGTCACGGGGCCGGAGCAATGTGACCTTCTACTACCCTGAGAACGCCAGCCACGTCCTGAAGCACGAGTCGAGGCCGCGGGAGGAGCTTGCTGCGGCGACGGCAATCGCTGCCTACAACGCGCCCGAAGCGGAACTCGACAGCGACACCGCGAAGACGATACTTGCATGGCTCGGGCGGCACTCCGGCCGGCAGAGCCGGTGACCGCGCAAAGCGCGCGGTGCGAGCGAGGATGGCGTGACGGCTGACAGCTGTTACCTCGGAATCGACGTCGGTTCGAGCGGCGTGAAGGCCATGCTGGTTCGGTCCGACGGCCGGCCGCTCGGCGTGGCGTCAGCCGGCTACGGGACGTCCTACCCTCACCCCGGCCACGTGGAGCAGAACCAGGACGACTGGTACACCGCCGCGTGCGTCGCCGTGAAGGACGTGCTCGGGAAGGTCGGCGTTGCCCCGGGGGAAGTCGGCGGCATCGGCCTGTCCGGGACCTCTCACGTGCCCTCGATGCTGGACGAGCACTTCAGGCTGGTGCGGCGCGGCATCCTCTGGAACGACATCAGGAGCGAAGCGCAGGTCAGGCGACTGGCCGAGCAGGCCGGTGCGCTCATCGAGGCTCGCACGGGGAACTCCGTCAACTGCACGTGGTCGCTGGCGCAGCTCGCCTGGGTGCGGGAGCACGAGCCGGAGGCGTTCCGGAGGACGCGGCACGTGCTCTTCTCGAAGGACTACCTGGCCTACCGGCTCACGGGTGAACTTGCGGCGGACCACAGCTCGGCGGTCAGCTCCCTGCTGGTCGACGCGCATTCGCTGGACTGGGACCGCGAGCTGCTTGACCTGGCGGGGCTGTCGCCCGCGATGATGCCGCCCATCCACCCCTCCACCGACGTCATCGGAGAATTGACCCCTGCGGCCGCGTTCGACCTCGGCCTGCCGCCGCGCGTCCCCGTGGCTATCGGCATGCTCGATTCGGCGGCGGAACTCATCGGGGTGGGCGCGACCGAGCCGTCGGTCGCAGTGATACGCCTCGGCACCGCCGGCGGCGTCATGACGCTAAGGCCCGGCCCGAAGTGGCGCAAGGGATGCATGCTCTATCCCCATCCCGTCCGGCCGCAGTGGTATTACCAGGCGGGGACGAATGCCGCCACCATCTCGCTGCAGTGGGTCATGAACCTCCTGGGGATGACGCCGGAAGCCGGCTATGTTGAGCTGGACGCCCTCGTCGCGCAGGCGCCTCCGGGAGCGGAGGGCCTGCTGTTCCACCCGTACCTTCTCGGCGAGCGGGCGCCGTACTGGAGCAGCCGCATCCGGGGCGGGTTCAGCGGCGCCACCATCGACCACGGACGTCCGGCGTTCCTTCGGGCCGCGCAGGAAGGGGTTGCCTACTCGCTGCGGGACTGCACCTCGCTCTTGGACTGGGCTGGAGTGGCTGACATGCGCCTGTGCGGCGGGGGCGCGAAGAGCGCCTCGTGGAGCCGCATCATTGCGGACGTCCTCGGTCTCCCGGTTCACCGGATGGAGCAGCAGGACGCCTCGGCGCTGGGCGCGGCGTTGGTCGCCATCGCGGGCTGTACGCAGACAGACCTGCGTTCGCTTGCGCAGGCTGCCCTGACGGCATCGGTCCGCATCGAGCCGGATCCGGCCAATCGCGATGTCTACGACTCCGGCTACCGGAAGTACCGCGCCCTCGCGGACCAGTACCTCGAGACGTTCGGAGAATCCGGGTAGTCACCGGCTGATGAAGGTGGCGGAGTCGTGATGACGCCCAAACGTCAGCACGCGGGCTCCAAAGACGTGGGCGGCGCTTCGGGCGGGCAGGAAACCTGTTCCGGGTACGGTCTGATATCCCTCGTCGTCTCAGCAACGGGACCGGAACTCCACATCGTCTGGTCGGGTTGTCCGCATATAACATCTATGTTATAGTCCTGCTGTGTCCTGGACTGTGCTCTACTACGAAGACGAGACAGGGCACGAGTCTGTGGTGGAGGAGGTCGGCGGGTTTCC
>CAZLPP010000027.1:0-28211 GCA_964561465.1 uncultured Dehalococcoidales bacterium | reverse complement strand
TGATGGGGCGCCACGTCCAGGAGATGGAAGCGGCCATGGGACTGCGCCGTGAGGTACCGAAGGAAGAGCCGAAGCCTGTCGTCCGTCCTGCTGTCGCACCCCAGGCGCCGAGACCAACGGGCATGGCCGCTCAGATCGTGCCGGGGAAGAGTATCGGCCTCTGGTCGGTCATGACTGAGAACGGACCCAAGGCGATAGTCGCGGTGAGCGAGGCGCAGGCGTTCCGGGAAGCACGCCGCCATGGCCTCTCGCCCACAGCGGCGCAACTCACCGGCATCCACGCGTATACCCAGCAGGAGCTTGAGGAGGAGTACCGGACCCTCGGCGTGCCCGGAAAGCGTGACAGCATGGTGGGGGAATTCGAGAGGGCTATCAAGCTTGGTCTCATACCCGACGACGCGGAGTTCGTGCGCCTGGAGAACCGGGAATGGGGCTATCGCGTCGGCTCCGGGCGTGTGCTTTACCGGGCCTCTGAGCTTTTCGAGAAGCTCCGCAGGTGAGTGCACGTGCCGGACCGCGGTGACTGCCGGGCTCGGGTAGGGTTGATTGGACGCGGGAAGACGGAGGCGGTGGTCGGCATGTGAGGAGGTGACACTCGGTTCAAGGGGGCACAGGTGTCGTCGAAGACTCGCAGCACAGTCAGAACGGAATGGAAAGGAGTACGAATATGCCGGTGTATGCGTTGATCGTGTGGGTGGCGATAGGCGCCGTCCTCGGCTGGTTGGCGCCGCGCATCTTCAAGAAGGACAGCCCGTTCGGCCTCGTGGGCGATCTCATAACGGGCGTGGTGGGAGCTCTCCTCTTTGCCTACCTTCTCGCCACGCAGTTCGCAATGAGTGCGATTGTGTCCTACCTGATCGCCCTGGTTGGAGCGCTTCTATTGCTGTGGATCGTTCGCAAAGTCGGCAAGCGCTAGGAGGGTCACATGGCGAACGAGAGAGATACCGACAGGTTGGCAAACGAACTGCTTGGCGCCCTCATGGGTTCGCTGACCAAGCCGATGGCCGGCACGGGCAGGCCCCAGCCCCGTCCTCAGGTGGATGAGGGCTCCATGCTGAATACCATCAAGGACTTTCTGAACCAGTCCTTGCCCGGCACAAAGCCACAGCCCGGCTCAGCGGCAGCGGCGCAGCCGAGCACGGCTGCTTCGCAGACCTGGGGCTCTGTCCCGGAAGGCGGTGGGTGGGAGGCGCTGTTCCGCCGTCAAGGCCAGGAGCGGGAGGCCATGCACGAGCGGCATAACCGGGAGCGCGAGGACATGGAGAAGCGCCAAAGGGATGAGTTGGAGGCGGCGATGGGAGCCGCCGGCGGCGCGGCATATCAACGGCCCGGGCTGAGGCCAACGCGCCAGTGGGGACAGACGCGGGATGCGGGGAGCGGCCTCGTATAGCGGTCAATCACGCATCCAACCCCGAATCGCGGCGTTGGCAGGGTGAGGGTTTTGCGTGCGATGAGCGAGGTGGCATCGCGCTACCTCGCTCTTTCGTCTGGCTGGAGACTCCGAGGGTCGCCGGAGCACCGCAGGCGGATTCCCTGGTGCCTCTTCGGACCGGGAACCCCTAGTGTGAATTCGGGCGCGTGTGGAGGTCAGATCATCACAAACAGGGTCCACTTCCGCTTTCGGAACTCGCCGGTCTGCGGCTCGATGTGCCACACGCCGTCGGTACACAGCGCCACGTTCCAGGCGTGTTTGTGGTTCATGGCGATGCCGACCGCATGCCCAAGCTCACCTTTCAGGGTGGCGGCGAAGTCGTCGCAGTCGTACACCTCGGGGATGTACGGCCCTCTCTTGAACTGCGCAACGGCGGCCTGCACCTCCTGCGTTGGCCGGGGGGAGTAGCGCCGATCCAGAAGCAGTACGAAAGGTGTGCGGCACGCCCACGCGATGCGGAGGTAGGCCTGAAGTGCGTTCACGGGTCTCCTGTGCGTTCCCTGCTATCCGTCTTGGTCGACGCTCTTGACGGCGGAAGAGTCCGGGTTGTGCTGCATGGGTAGAAACGCGTGAAACGGCACCCTGTTCTCCTCCCAGAACCGCGCCGCCTCCCGCAAGACGCTCCTGGCGGTCTCGGCCTCCGCCGCGGCAGCCGAGTCGAACACTTCGAAGCTGGCCAGGTAGAGCACGTAGCCCGCAGCGGGTTGCCACGACAGGTCCGTGAGGCAATCGTACAGGGCATCCCAGTTGCTGCCGAAGTACTCGGGGAAGTGCAACGCCCGGGCTATGGTCCCGAGGAACCCGGCCTTGTCTTCCACGCCGCCCAGGTGAACCAGAGTGTAGTTCAGCCCGGCCGACTCGGCCGCCCGGCGGATGTCAGCCTCCTCCATCTCCGTCGCGACCGCGTGCAGTCCCGAGTTCAGGTATGAGCCGACCACTGCACTCCAATCCCCCATGTTTCACTCCAGGATGAGTCTGAACGTCGCGTAGTGGTCGTCCGTGTAGTACCGCTCGCCGCCTGCGCCGGCGACGATTCGCCGCGCCCCCCGGGCCGGCGAGCCTGGCGTCACAACCGTGTACTCACGGTAGTATCCGTCCGCCTTCTCGGGCAGCAGCCCCTCGTAGTTGTGGAAGACAGAACCATCCTTCGAGTACGGGAAGGGACCACCACTCTCGATGAGCCGCAGCGTGGTCAGCGCCTCCGGTGGTAGGTGGACGGACGGGATGGTCGCCGCGGCGGAAGAAGTGCCGGGCTCGCCCGTGACGTCACGGCCGCCGGTCCCAACCGAGGCGACAAGAACAACCGCGGCCAGTAGCGCTGCGACGGCCAGGGCAACTCGAAAGTACGTTCTCTTCGTGCGCATGCGTTGCGCCGCCTCTGGCTGCGCGCGGATCGGGCCAGTGCTCGTGCCGGCCTCAGCCTATTCTGTCACATTCGACCGTCGTTGTTCCTTCACGCCATGGACGCTCGATTGGGGCCGCGCTTCTGGTCGCCGGCAGCCCGCGTCGCACTTGAACAAACAAGGGTGCCGGTCCAGAATCAATGTCGTTGAGCGACAGTCGAGGAGGTCAGCCCATGGTCACCGAGCTGTTGCGCCGGTTCTTCAAGTCCGGGCCTCTCTCGCCATGTTTCGCTGCGGCAGGCGTGGGAGCGCGTGATTCGGGTCCTGTCGCCGTACCATACATGGCTGTCAGCAGGGGTGGGGGCAGACGCGTCGTTGATGCCGGGCGGAGACGGAGGCCGACGTCGTCGTCGGGCGCGCGCCCGCGCGCTGAAGCTCCGCGGCGTCGCGAGACCTATGGAGCTGGGGGCGGTTCAACCGGCTCAGGTTCGGGTGGCGGGACGGGAGGAAAGACAGGGCTGCGCTTTCCGAGCAGCCGGGGCGGCCGCTCGGGGTGCTCGACTATCGTCGTCGTCCTCATCATCCTCGCAATCTACGCCTACCAGAACTTCGACGGGTTTGACTTCGGCGGGGGCTCGTTACTGCCGACGACGAGCCCAACGACCTCCTCAGGCGGCGGGCAACTCACCGGCGCCACGCCGGCCGCAGGCTTCGAGACGAACTACCCTGCGTTGACCGGCGCGCCTGCCGGCAAACCCGGCCAGACCTGGCTCGTGATGCTCTACCAGGACGCGGACGACAGCGTCCTGGAAAAGGATATCTACTTCGACCTGAACGAAGCCGAGAAGGCCGGCAGTTCAGACCGGGTCACTGTCGTGTCGCAGGTGGACCGCTACAACGGCGCCTACAGCGGAGACGGCAACTGGACGAGCACCAAGCGGTTCCTCATCAACCAGGACAGCGACCTCGGCCGGCTGGGGTCGCTCGAGGTGGCTGACCTGCGTGAGGCCAACATGTCCTCGGGCAAGACGCTGGAGGACTTTGTTGTCTGGGCCATCGACAGCTACCCGGCGGACAAGTACGTACTCATCCTCTCGGACCATGGCATGGGTTGGCCGGGTGGCTGGACGGATCCCGCTCCGGGCGGCGTCTCGGACACCAGCACACCGCTGCAGTCGCGCCTCAGCGACCATCTCTACCTGAATGAGCTCGATGGCGCGCTGGGCAACATCCGGGCATCCACGGGAGTCGACAAGTTCGAGTTGGTCGGTCTTGACGCATGCCTGATGGGGCAGCTTGAGGTCTTCACGGCGCTGTCTCCTCATGCGCGCTATGCGGTTGCCTCCGAGGAAGTGGAGCCGGCCATGGGGTGGGCCTACACCGACTTCCTTGGCGCACTGTACGCTGACCCCGACATGAGCGGCGCCGAGCTGTCGCGCGCCATCGTGGAGAGCTACATCGAGGAGGACCAAATCATCGTGGACGGCGGCGCCCGGGCCGACTGGCTGAGCCAGGGCTCCCCGTTCGGCGGACTGTTCGGCTCTGCCTCTCAGTCCTCGCCGGGACAGTTGGCCCGTGAAGTAGGTCAGACCAGCACGCTTTCCGCGGTCGATCTCTCCGCCATCGGCGAGTTGAACGGCAGGTTGAACGAGTTCGCCTACGCCCTTCAGAAAGCCGACCCGCGTATGCTGGCCAGCGGCCGCAACTACGCGCTGAGCTTCACCAGCATCTTCGGTTCACAGGTTCCTGCCTCGTACATCGACCTGGGCAACTTCGTGCAGATCGTGCGGCAGAACAGCGGAGGCGAGATTGCCCGGACCGCTGACGGCGTGCTTTCAGCTCTCGACCAGGCGATTGTCGCGGAGAAGCACGGCCGGCAGAAGGCCGGCGCCACGGGAGTGGCAATCTACTTCCCGAACTCGGAGTTGTATCAGAACCCGCTGTCGGGGGCACAGTCCTACACGGCGATTGCGAACCGCTTCGCTGCCGCGTCGCTCTGGGATGACTTCATGGCGTACCACTATGCCGGCAGACAATTCTCTCTCGGCGATGCCCGCCCGGTTGTGCCTTCGAGCGGCCAGGTGCGTGCTCCAGCCGCGGGCGGCATCACCGTATCGGCGCTCCAGTCTTCGAGCTCCGAGGTCGGCCCGGGAGGCACACTCACGCTCAGCGCTGACATAAGTGGCGCGAATATCGGTCACATCTACCTGTTCGTCGGCTACTACGACACCGGCTCCAACAGCGTCTTTGTGGCGGACCAGGACTACCTCGAGAGCGCTCAGACCCGGATGGTGGATGGCGTCTACTACCCTGACTGGGGTGAAGGCGACTTCACGCTGAGGTTCCAATGGGAACCGGTCGTGTTCGCCATCAGCAACGGCACTACTATGGCGCCGGCCCTGTTCAAACCTGAGGACTACGGTCGCAGTTACGATGAAGCCATCTACGCAGTGGACGGCATGTACACGTTCGCCGCGAGTGGCGAACGGCTGCGAGCCAGGCTCCTCTTCATTGATGGAGTGATGCGGCAGGCGTTCGCCTTCACCGGAGAGAGCGAGGCCTCCGCTCCGCGCGAGATCACTCCCGTCGCAGGTGACTCGTTCACGCTGGTGGACGAATGGCTTGACCTGAACAGCAGCGGACAGGTGACTGGCAGGTCTCTCGTGGAAGGCGCAAGCCTGACGTTCGGCAGCCAGATGTTCACCTGGGAGACGCTGGATGCGGCGGCAGGAGACTACGTGGTCGGCTTCGTGGTCGAAGACCTGGACGGCAATCAGCAGGAGGCTCTGGCGGCGATCACGGTGACGTAGCGCGGGCGACTCCGCGCAGTTGGGCTGCTACGCTTTGTTGTGGCCGGCGGCGCGCCGACAGAGTCGCGGTCGCGGTTGGCGGACGGCTCCGGGTCAGCGCAACAGGGGTCGCGCCTCGCCGGCGCCGCTATCGGAGCGCGGCGTCGAGTCGCTGCAACTTGTAGCGGAACGTTCCGGCCGGGGCGGCAAACTCGACCTCATCGCCGGTCCTTCTTCCCAGCACTGCACGGCCTATCGGAGATGAGGCCGACAGTTTGCCTCTGGCTGGACTCGCCTCGCGGCTGTCGACCAGCATGTATTGCAGCGTCGTTCCGCTCTTCAGGTCGGTGAGAAGCACTGTGTCGCCGAGTGACACCGTGGTTCCGTTGACCTTGCCATTCACCGCGGTCGCCCTGGCCAGTGTTGCCTCTATCTCCTGGATACGTCCCTCAATGTGGGACTTCTGTTCCCGAGCGGCGTGAAGCGGCGCGTTCTCCCGGAAGTCCTTGTCGATGGCAGCCTTTCGTATCTGGTCGGTGACGAGGACGCTCTGCTCTCTCAATTCGGCCAGTTCCGACCGGAGTGCGTTCAATCCCTCTTCAGTGACCTGGATGGTCTCGACCGGAGTGGAGGTGGACGGGGAGACAGGCTGGTTCTCCTTGCGCGACCTTACGTGGCTCGCGAGACCGCGGACGCTGAGCCCTTTCTTGTAGGTGTAGCTGAGGAATCCGCGCAGCGCCGCGGCATCGGCCGGCAGAGCCGTATCACAGTACGCATCGATGTCCCGTGTGCGTATGGCATCGACACCGCGCTGCCGACCGAACCACCGGACGAACTTCTGAACGGCGGTCTCGTCGCTGGAGCGGCGACCGGCATCGAGAGCGGAGAGATACTCGACGGCTGCTTTCTCGATGCTGTAGAAGCGTGGCTCAATCATCGCGTGATGCCTCCTGGGCGCAGTTTCTTCGTCATATGTGTTCGATGAGATTCGAACTCAGGGGCAGGTGTGCCGGCTTTGGTGGAGCGGCCCTCCGCGTACTCGCGGGACCCAATGGATCGAATCGGGTGCAGTGTGCGGAGCCGTGAATGTGGTGCAGGAGCGTTCCCGTGTTCATCGGGGCGGGAAGGCGAAAGCCGGGACATCGGCTTCTGCCAGACCTGCTGGGTGGGGCGAACGACGTCCGGTTCGTGAGTGTCGGGCATTCCTGCTGGTGTGGGGTGCTCGACGAGGCAACTCGCGAGAGGCCGATCACTCTGCAGGCTCCCCAGGCTCCCGGAGCACCAGTCCGGCAGATGCATATTCATCTTTCGTCAGGCGCATACCACGGTCCCTGAGGTGTGGTGTGCGCGGTTGATCAGAAGTCACGAATCGGCGGCCGCACCGCCGAGGTACCGGTCGACGACTGCCATGGCGCAGTACTTGCCGCACATGCTGCACGCCGGCTCGCTGGTTGGCGTCTTGAGGTGGCCCCGGCGGGCCATCTCGGGCACGAGCGCAAGCTCGGCCTGTGCGCTCCAGTCGAGGGCCTTTCGCGCCCGCGACATCTTCCGGTCCCACTCGAACGCGCCGGGCACGCCCTTGACGATGTCGGCGGCGTGCGCGGCGATGCGTGAAGCGATGACGCCATCGCGGACGTCGTTCTCGTCGGGCAGGCACAGGTGTTCAGACGGGGTCACATAGCACAGGAAGTCGGCGCCCGCAGCCGCGGCTATCGCTCCTCCGATGGCGCCGGTGATGTGGTCGTAGCCCGCGCCGATGTCGGTCACGAGTGGACCGAGAACGTAAAACGGCGCGCCCTGGCAGAGGGTCTTCTGCATCTGTACGTTCGCGACTATCTGGTCCATCGGGACGTGACCCGGGCCTTCGATGAAGACCTGAACGTCCGCCTGCCGCGCGCGCTGGACCAGCTCGCCTAGAACGATGAGCTCCTGGAACTGGGCCCGGTCACTCGCGTCCGCGAGGCATCCGGGGCGGAGACCGTCGCCAAGGCTCAACGCGAAATCGTACGCCCGAGCCAGGTCAAGGAGCCGGTCAAACTGCTCGTAGAACGGGTTCTCCCGCTCGTTGTGCAGTATCCAGCCCGTGAGGAAGGCGCCGCCGCGAGAGACGACGTTGGTGAGGCGGCCCTGGCTGCGAAGCCGTTCGATGGACGCCTGTGTCACGCCGCAATGTATGGTCATGAAGTCGACGCCGTCACGCGCGTGCGACTCAACAGCGGCGAACATGTCGTCCGCCGTCATGTCCACTATTGCTCCTCGCCGCTCGATGGCGTCGATGCCGGCCTGGTAGATGGGAACGGTGCCAAAGACTGCGCTGCATTGGGCTATGAGCCGGCGGCGAATCGCGGTGATGTCCCCACCCGTGCTGAGATCCATGACCGCGTCAGCGCCGCATTCGACGGCGATGCGCAGCTTGCGCAGCTCGCCTTCAACGTCGCAGGAGTCGGATGATGTGCCGAGATTCGCGTTGACCTTCGTGCGGAGGCCCTTCCCGACGCCGAGCGGCACCAGGGCCGTGTGCAGAGGATTGGCCGGTATGACGATGGTTCCGTTGACGAGGCCGCTGAGTACGGTCTCGACGCTCACACCCTCGGCACGAGCAACGTGCTCAACCTCGGGTACGGCGAGGCCCGTCTTTGCGCGCTCAATCAGTGTCATCAGGCTGGGATCGTGCCACCCACAGACGCTGCATCCGCCACCCCGAAGCGGAAATCTAGCATACCTGCGCTACGATTGCAAACGACGCGGGCGGGCGGCTGTATCACATCTGGTCCGGCGCGGCCACGCCCATCAGGTCAAGCGTCCTCTTGAGAACCACCTTGGCCGCACGCACCAGCGCGAGTCGCGCCTGTGTGACGCGGCGGTCGTCGTTCAGCACCCTGCACTGCTTGTAGAACACGTGGAAGGCGGTGGCGAGCTCCTGTGCGTAGTACGGCAGGTGGTGCGGCTCGAGCGTGCGGGCGACCTCGTCCACCACCTCCGGCAGGCGGGCCAGCACCCGAATCAGGGCAAGCTCCGCTTCCTCCTTGAGCAGGAGAGTGTCGGCCGTCTCGATGGCGATGCCCTTCTCCGCGGCGGTGCGGAGGATGCTCGCAATGCGTGCGTGGGCGTACTGAACGTAGTAGACCGGGTTCTCGGCCGACTGGCTCTTCGCCAGTTCGATGTCGAAGTCCATCTGGCTGTCGGCCGAGCGAGAAAGGAAGTTGTAGCGGCAGGCGTCGCGCCCGACCTCCTCCACCAGCTCCTGCAGCATGACGACATCGCCGCTGCGCTTGGAGACCTTCACGATCTCGTTGCCGCGCCGCAGCGTCACCAGTTGGCATGTGATGACGGTAAGCTGGTCCGGGTCCTTGCCCAGCGTCTTGACCACGGCCTTCATCCTCGGGATGTGCCCCTGGTGGTCGGCGCCCCAGATGTCGATGACGCGGTCGAAGCCCCGTCGTATGAACTTGTCATAATGATAGGCGATATCCGAGGCGAAGTACGTCGGGGTGCCGTCGGTCCTGACGAGCACGTTGTCCTTGTCCTCACCCAGCAGGCTGGACTCGAACCAGACTGCACCGTCACGGTCGGCAACGTAGCCACCCTCGCGGAGCAGGGACATCACCCGGCCGTACTCGCCGCTGTCGTGCAGGGACTTCTCGCTGAACCACTCGTCGAACTCGACGTTCAGTGCCGCGAGGTCCCGCCGAATGCCCTCGGTGACGAGCGCCGTGCCGATCGAGGCCAGGTGCTCAACTGCCTCGTCGTCCGGCATCTGGAGGAAGCGCGGACCGTGCGATTCCACTATGGAGCGGGCGAGGTCGACGACGTAGGCGCCATGATAGCCGTCGGGCGGCACCTCGGCGGGCTCGCCGAGCACTTCACGGTACCGGGCGAGCAGCGACCTTCCGAACGTGCGAATCTGGTTGCCGAGGTCGTTGACGTAGTACTCTCTCTGAGTCTGGAAGCCGGCGGCTGTGAGCACGTTGGCAAGCGTGCTGCCGAGCACCGCGCCGCGTCCGTGTCCCACGTGCAGCGGCCCGGTCGGGTTGGCGCTGACGAATTCGATCTGGACGCGGCCGCCTTTGCCGGCTTCGATGTTGCCGTACGTCTCGGGCGAATCGAGTATCTCGGGGACGAGCCCCGCCAGCCATTCCCGTTTGAGCGTGAAGTTGATGAACCCGGGAGCGGCCGTCGTCACCGACTCTATCTCATCCAGTGGCTCCAGATGGCGAACCAGCAGGTCGGCAAGCTTGAGCGGACTCATGCGAACTGAACGAGCCAGTCTCAGAGCGAGCCCGGAGGCATAGTCTCCATGAGAGGAGTTCTGTGGCCGCTCGATGAGGATCTCGGGCACCGTCGTGAACGCAATCTCTCCGTCGCTCTGCGCGCTCTGCACAGCTCGCTGCAGGCTCTCAGCCAGCTTCTGCCTTACCATGACGTCTCAACTCCACTCGACGTTCGTCTTCCACAGCGCCGAAGCCCGCTGCAGCACCTGACTGTAGGCGGGGTTTCGCAGCACCGCTTCGTCTTCCACCATCCTGCGCGCCTCCGCGCGCGCAGCCTCAACCATTGAAAGGTCTGTAAGTGTAGCAACTCTCAGAGGTGGAAGACCACTCTGCTGCGTGCCAAGGAAGTCGCCCGCCCCACGGATCTCGAGGTCCTGCCTCGCGAGCGTGAAGCCGTCGTGCGTCTTCTCCATCGCCGCCAGCCGCCGCCGCGCGTCGGCGCTGGCCGAGTCTGAGACGAGCAGACAGTAGCTCTTCTCGCTCCCTCTGCCGACTCTGCCACGGAGCTGGTGCAGTTGCGAGAGGCCGAATCGTTCAGCCCCGAGCACCACCATGACGGTTGCGTTGGGGACGTCGATGCCGACCTCTATGACGGTCGTGCTGACGAGGATGTCGAGCTCGTGGTCGCGGAAGCCTCGCATCACGGCATCCTTCTGTGCGGGGCGCAACGAACCGTGCAGCAGTCCCAGACGCAGGTCGGGGAAGACATCGCGGCTCAAGTAGGTGAACTCCTCCGTCGCCGCGCGAGCCGCCAGCTTCTCCGATTCGCTGATGAGGGGGCAGATGACGTAAGCCTGCCGACCGTGGGCGACCTCCAAGCGTACACGCCGGTAGACCGCGTCCGCCTCATCCGAGGTGAAGACGCTGGTCGACACCTGCTGCCGCCCCGGCGGTAATGAGTCGATAACCGAGAGGTCGAGGTCCCCGTAGACCGCGAGCGCGAGACTACGCGGTATGGGAGTGGCAGTCATCACGAGAACGTGTGGATTGTAGCCCTTCTGGCGCAACCCGCCGCGCTGGAGCACGCCGAACCGGTGCTGCTCATCCACGACAGCGAGAGCCAGGGAGCGGAACTCGACGCCTTCCTGGACCAGCGCCTGAGTACCTACCACGATGTCAATCTCCCCTGACGCAAGTAACTGGCGGACGCGGCGCCGGCGCGCTGCCGTCAGCGCGCCCGTGAGCAGTGCGACAGTGAGAGGACGGTCGAGCACCGACGGAATCGCCTGGACCGGCTCGTCGCGAAGCGACGTCTGGACGGACTCATCCACGCAGGTCGCTTCGTCGCGAGTGGCCGCGCCAAGGAGTGAGAGTATGGTCCGGTAGTGTTGCTCGGCAAGGACTTCCGTGGGCGCCATCAGTGCGGACTGCATCCGGTTGACTGAGGCTGCGACCATGGCTGCCAGGGCCACCACCGTCTTCCCGCTGCCGACGTCGCCCTGGAGCAGGCGCGACATCGCGACTGGCCGCGCAAGGTCCTCAAGTATCTCGGTCAGCACCCGGCGTTGTGCCGGCGTGAGATTGAAGGGGAGGAGGCTCAGGTAGGAGTGGAGAAGGGACGAGTCGACAGCCAGTGCGTGCCCCGGCTGGCTGTGCTGCCATTGCCGGCGGGTCTGCAACAGACCGAGCTGAAGAGACAGCAACTCGTCGAACGCCAGACGCTGCCGGGCCGCCGCGGCCATTGCGAGAGAATCCGGAAAGTGCGCCTGACGCACGGCCTCGGGTAGCGGAAGCATGGGGTGACGCGCCAGTACCTCGGCCGGCATGTGGTCGGCCGGCCCCGGGGCGCAGAGCTTGAGCGCCTCGTCGACCCATCTCCGCATGGTGCGCGCCGAGAGGCCCTGGGTCAGTGGATATACGGGGACCAGCCTTCCGGTATGGATCCCGCTGCCGTCCAGTTCCTCCCACTCGGGCGACTGGAACTGCAACCTGCGGCTGAAGGTGGAGACCATGCCGCTCACCACGATATCCCGGTCCAGTGGCAACGTCCGGGTCATCCACGGCTGGTTGAACCAGAGGAGCCTGATCGTGCCGGTGCGGTCGGCGAAGAGCGCTTCGGTGGAGCGGCGCCGCCCCGGGTAGACCCACGACGTCTTCAAGATGCGCCCGACCACGGTCTGCTCGGTGTCCGGCTCGAGGTCGGCTATCGCCCGCGTGTGAGTGTAGTCGAGATACCGTCGGGGAAGCAGGCACAGGAGGTCCCCAACTGTCGACACACCCAGACGAGCCAGCAGTGAGGCGTTTCTGGTGGAGAGCCTTGTGAGTACGGTCACCGGACGCGCCTCGACGGGCGGACCTGCTGGAGCCGGTGGAGCCACCGCGGGTGTGCGCAGCGGCCGCCGCGAAGGCCGCGCGACTGACTCCTGCAGCAGCGGGATGACTGCGGCAACCCACTCAGCCCTCTCGGCGGTCGTCCGACCCCTGTATCCTCCCGGCGCGCCCTGCAGCTTGACCAGCAGTGGCGACAGCCGCCGGGGCAGAGAGGGAGAGGTCCGGGCAATCCATGCGTCGATTCCGCCGATGACGGCGGAGTCGTCATACTGTTTCTTGACCTCGAGTTCGAGGATCTTCCGCAGCAGCTCTGTCGCGGGGAGGTCGGTCACGCGTACCTCTCTGTGCGCCGGTTATGGCTGTGGAGTCCGGGCGCAGGCGTTGCCTCCGGCGATGCGTGGGAGGGCTGGGCACTTCGGCGAGCGGTCCGCGTTGCCTGTGTCGCGCGACTACTCCACCGACATGATGTAGTCGTAGTGCGGCTGGCCGCCGTCGACCAGTTCAACCTCGATGCCATAGCGTTCACGGATGCGTGCGGCAAGCGCCTCGGTAGTGGCTGTCTCCGCCTCCGCACCCCAGTACAGGGTGACGAGCTCGGCCTCGGGCGCCCCGGACTTCTGCAGTGCTTCGAGGACCACGTCGATGATCTCGTCACCCGCGGAGATCAGCTCCTTGTCATTCCTGATGGCGATGAACTGCCCGCGTCTGACCTTCGTGCCGTCCATCTCGGTCTTGCGTACGGCACGCGTAATCTCGACGGTTGTTACCGACTGGAGGGCCTCGGCCATCGCGGCCGCATTCTCCTCGACGCCGAGGTCGTAGTTGAAGGCGAGCAGCGCGGAGATGCCCTGCGGGATGGTCTTGCTCGGGACCACGTGGACGTGCTTCTGAGTGAGGGACTGCACCTGGCCGGCGGTGAGCACGATGTTCTTGTTGTTGGGCAGGAGGATGATCTCATTCGACGGCGCAAACTCGACGGCCTGAAGCAACTGACGTACGCTCGGGTTCATCGTCTGTCCGCCCGGGACGACGATGGTCGCTCCGAGGCTGTTGAACACGTCGAACAGGCCATCTCCCGATGCTATGGTGACGATGGCTGTGCCAACCTGCGGCAGCTTTGACTTCTGGAGCTTGATGAATTCCTCGTACTGGTCGTCCATGTTGTGGACTTCCACGTTGTGAAGCGTGCCCAGTTCGACCGCGAAGTTCAGCACGTCGCCCGGTTTGAAGGTGTGAATGTGGACCCTGACAACCGACACGTCCGACGAACCGTTGGCGCTGACGACCAGAGACTGCCCCCTCGAGCGCAGCTTCCTGGCGATACGGTCCGCATCGAGGTTCTTGCCCTGGATGACGAAGTTGGTGCAGTATCCGTACGGGACCTCGATCTGCGTGGTGGCCGGCATGCACTTCTGCTGCAACGGCTCCACTTTGATGGAGATGAGGTCGGGTCCGCCGTTCTTCTCTTTGCCCCTGCCATTCAATGAAGCCAGCGCGCCGTCGAGGAGCACGTACAGGCCCTGGGCTCCGGCATCCACCACGCCGGCTTCCTTCAGGACAGGCAGCATCTCCGGCGTTGCGGCGACGGTATCCCGCGCAGCAGTCACCGCCCTTTCGAGCACGCCCATGAGGTCGCCGTCGACCTCCTCGGCCGCGGCACGCGCAGCATCCGACGCCTCGCGCAGCACCGTCAGTATGGTGCCCTCGACCGGATGGACCAGCCCTCCGTACGCCGTGGTGCTGGCCTTGGTGAGTGCGGCAGCCATGTCGTGCCCGTCGAGCGTCTCCTTGCCGGCAAGGGCGTCGGCAAGGCCGCGCCAGAGCTGCGAGAGGATCACTCCGGAGTTGCCGCGTGCGCCCATGAGGGCGCCGTACGCCATCGACCGTGCGATGGTGCCGACCTCTTCGTTCTCCGCTGTGCCCGCCTCTTCCACGGCCGAGCGCATCGTGAGCAGCATGTTGGTGCCGGTGTCGCCGTCTGGCACGGGGAAGACGTTTATGGCGTTGATGTCGGGAACAGCGCGCTCGAGCCACCGCGTGCCGACGGAGAACATCTTCTTGAACGCCTTGCCGTCGACGCACTTAGGCCTGGTCATCGTTGTCATGTGGGATATGTCCGTGTTGCTGAGCGAGGGCATTCGTGGTAACATGCTATTGTAGCCCGTGTCAATATAAAGGTAAAGCAGGAAACGTAAGTATGAAGTGCGACATCTGCGGCAGGCAGCCTGTTACCGGCAACCGTGTCAGCCACTCCAAACGCCACACGCGCAGGCGCTGGCTGCCCAACGTTCACAGAACCACCCTGTACCTCGAGGGCATGGAGTTCTCGGTGCACATGTGCACGAGGTGCATGAGGAACCAGCACAAGGCTGCAAGGTAGTCGGGTCATCCCACTTCTGGCGCTTCGCCGCCGGGGCCATCGCTCCGGCGGCTTCTTAGTGGGGCCGCGCGGTTTCGGTGTCAAGGCGATTGACCGCATCATCCAGCGCTGCCTGAACTCTCGAAGCGGCGGTTCCGCCCTGCACGTCTCTGGCTTGAACGGACGAATCGACGGTAATGGCCAGGATGTCTGCCTGAAACAGCGGCGAGAAGCTGCGGTACTCTTCCAGGGATAGTCCACCGAAGGACTTCCCGGCGTCGGATGCGTAGCGGCTCAAACGCGCTGCAATGCCGTGCGCCTCTCTGAACGGCAATCCACGCCGTACGAGATAGTCCGCGATGTCGGTCGCCAGCACGTAGTCGTTCATCGCACCGCGCATCCGGTCTGCGTGAACCTGCACCGTCGGCAGCATTTCCGCGCAGATGCGGACGGTCGGGCGAACGGTGTCGATGGCGTCGAACAGGTAGACTTTGTCCTCCTGCAGGTCGCGGTTATACGTGAGCGGCAGGCCCTTCAGCGTGGTGAGCATCGCCACAAGGTCGCCGTAGACCCGGCCGGACTTCCCGCGGGCGAGTTCCGCGATGTCGGGGTTGCGCTTCTGAGGCATGATGCTGGAACCGGTGGTGAAGCCCTCGCCGATGGTGATGAAGCCGAACTCGGAAGACGACCACAGTATGAGTTCCTCAGCCAGCCGCGAGACGTGCATCATCACCAGGGCGCAGCAGAACAGGAACTCGGCCGCGAAGTCGCGGTCCGCAACGGCATCCATGCTGTTTCTGCTGATGTCGTCGAAGCCAAGCTCGGTCGCCACGAACGCTCGGTCTATGGGGTAGGGCACTCCTGCCAGCGCCCCGCTGCCCAGCGGCAGGACGTTGACGCGGGTGCGGCACGACTGGAGCCGTTCGTCGTCCCGTGTGAACATCTCGAAGTAGGCAAGCATGTGGTGTGCCAGCAGCACCGGCTGTGCCTGTTGCAGATGAGTGTATCCCGGGACAAGCACGCCGGCGTGGCGCCGGCCGAGGTCCACGAACGCACGGCGGAGATCGCGCAGGTCGAGTCTCAGCGCGTCGATCTCGTCGCGCAGATACATCCGGACGTCAAGGGCTACCTGGTCGTTCCGCGAGCGGGCAGTGTGCAGCTTGCCGGCGACGTCGCCCGCAAGCTGGCGGAGGCGCGCCTCGACGGCCATGTGGATGTCTTCGTCCGCAGGGTCGAAGATGAATGTCCCCCGGTCGAGCTCACTCAGCACCTGCTGAAGCCCCGAGATCAGGCGTGCCGCGTCGTCGGCCGTGAGTATCTGCTGGCGCGCCAGCATCTTCACGTGCGCCATGCTGCCGGCGATGTCATGCCGGTAGAGCCGCCGGTCGAACTGCAGCGAGCCGACGTACTCCTGAACGTTGCGACCCTTGGATTCCAGCATCACTCCTCGCCGAGAGCGCCCTTCTGGGCGCGTGCCTGGAGGCGCGACGGCAGCCCCCACAGCCTGATGAAGCCCGGTGAATCCGCCTGATTGAACGTGTCGCCCTTGTCATAGGTGGCCAGGCTGAAGTCATAGAGCGAGTAAGGCGACTTCCGGCCGACGACCGTGCATGTGCCCTTGAACAGCTTGACGCGGACTGTGCCGCTGACGTACTCCTGGGTGCTGTCGACGAACGCAGCGAGGTTGTGCCTCAGCCCGCTGAACCAGAGCCCGTTGTAGATGAGGTCGGCGTAGGTGGTCGCGACCAGCGCCTTGAATCGGAGTTGGTCCTTCGTCAGAACGAGGTCCTGCAGGGCGGCATGCGCCTTCAGCAGCACCGTGGCAGCCGGCGCCTCGTAGATCTCGCGGGACTTGATGCCGACCAGCCGGTTCTCGACGCGGTCGACACGGCCCACGCCGTTCTCGCCCGCCACGACGTGGAGTGCGGTCACGAGGTCGACTCCACTCATCCGCTTGCCGTTCATGGCGACGGGTATGCCTTTGTCGAACTCGATCTCAACGTACGCGGGCGAGGCCGGGGTGTTGGCCGGGTTGCGGGTCCACAGGTACACGTCCGCCGGAGGCTCCGTCCACGGGTCCTCGAGCACGCCGGTCTCGATGGACCGTCCCCAGAGGTTCTCGTCAATCGAGTAGGGGCTCTTCCTGGTGACCGGCACCGGTATCGAGGCGGACTCCGCGTACTTGATTAGTTGCTCGCGGGTCATGCCCCACTCGCGTGCCGGGGCTATGATCTTAAGCTCGGGCGCCAGCGTGCCCACGCCGACGTCGAGCCGCACCTGGTCGTTCCCTTTGCCCGTGCAGCCGTGGGCGACTGCCACAGCACCCTTCTGGCGGGCGACCTCGACGAGCAGCTTCGCTATCAGAGGTCTGCCGATGGCCGTGGCGAGCGAATACTCTCCCTCGTATACCGCGTCGGCCTTCAGCGAGGGGAAGACGAAATCGGTGATGAACTCCTCGCGCACGTCCGCAACCACGGCGTCCACGGCGCCGGCCTTCAGTGCCTTCTGCCTGATGGCCTCCAGGTTCGGCACGTTGCCGATATCGAGCGTGAAGGTGACTACGTCGTAGCCGTACTTCTCTTTGATCCATTTGACCGCAACGGAGGTGTCAAGCCCTCCAGAATACGCCAGCACTGCTTTCTCAGCCACAGATTCCTCCTTACGCGCGAGAGGCCAGGACGCCTCTCAGAATCGAGATACCTTCGTCCACTTCCTGCCCGGTGACGGTCAGGGGCGGCATAAAGCGAAGAGTGTTTGTACGTACCTTGTTGATGAGCAGTCCCTTCTGCAGGCACTGCAGGGTGACATCCTCGGCGATGTCTTCCCGGAACTCAAGTGCGAGCAGCAGACCCGCTCCGCGCGCCTCACGTGCGATGGGGAAATCGCGCACGATGTCCTGCAGGCAGGCAAGGAAGTGGGCGCCCACACGCCGCACATGTGCGGGGATGTCGTTCTCGATGACGTACCGCATCACGGCCGTCGCCGCTGCACACACGAGCGGGTTGCCGGTGAACGTGCCACCGTGGTCGCCGGGACTGAAGGCGGATGCCCGCTCCTTCGCGAGGATGGCCCCGATCGGGACGCCCGACCCGAGGCCCTTGGCAATCGCCATGACGTCGGGCTCTATCCCGGCCTGCTCGTAGGCGAAGAGCGTGCCGGTTCGGGCAATGCCGGTCTGAACCTCGTCGAGGATGAGCAAAATGCCGCGCTCGTCACACCACTGCCGCGCGTGCTTCAGGTAGTCTGGCGCCGGAATGCGGACACCGGACTCGCCCTGAATCGGCTCCAGCATCACCGCGCAGGTAAGAGGCCCGGTTGCTTTGCGGATGGCCTCGGGGTCATTCCACGCCACGTTGACGAAACCCACCGGGAGCGGCGTGTACGGCTCCTGGAACTTCGGCTGAGCGGTGGCGGCCGTCATGGCGAGGGTACGACCGTGAAACGAATCGCCGACGGTGATGACTTCGTAGGCGCCGTTCAGGTGCAGCTTGCCGTAGCGACGCGCCAGCTTGACGGCTCCCTCAGTCGCCTCCACGCCGCTGTTCGCGAAGAAGACCCGGTCCATGCAGCTGTTGGACACGAGCAGTTCCGCCAGCTCGAGCTGAGGCACCGTGTAGAACTGATTCGACGTGTGGATGAGCGTCCCTGCCTGCCGGCAGATGGCATCGACCAGCACGGGATGGCAGTGTCCCAGCGTGTTCACCGCCCAGCCCGCGACGAAGTCCAGGTACTTCCGACCCGCATCATCCCATACTCGCGTTCCCTGGCCTCGGACGATCGTCACCGGGACGCGGCGAAACGTCCGCAGGTAGACGTGCTCTTCGATTGCTGGCCAGCTCTCAGGCGACAATGGTGGTGCCTCCCGGGTTCTGCTCGAATTCGCGCAGCAATGCGTGCGCGGCAGTGCCGTCAATGATACGCGTTCTGGGAACCACGCGCGATGCCCTGACACATGCTCTTGCCTTGGGAACCATACCGCCGCGAATCGAACCCGACCCGATCATCTGCTCGACCTGCCAGGCGGTCATGGTTGATACGACCGAACCCCTCTCGTCGAGGACGCCCTGAACGTCCGTGAGGAACACGAGGCTTGACGCGGAGACGGCGACGGCTATCTCCGCCGCGACATCGTCCGCGTTCACGTTGAGCAGGCTGGTGCGGTCGCCGCAGCTTCCCCATGAGACCGGGGAGACGACCGGCAGGAATCCCGCGTCAAGCAGGGTGGTCAGCAGCGGCGCGTCGACTGACTCGATTTCGCCGACGAAGCCGAGCGCCGGACGCGAGATGGCGGCGTGGATGAGGCCGCCGTCGACGCCGGACAGCCCGACCGCGCGGCCGCCGCGGGACATCAACTCGAGGACGAGCGTCTTGTTCACCAGACCCGACAGGACCGCCGTCACCACCCGCAGTTCTTCCTCCCCGGTTACGCGCAGTCCGTCGACGAACGAGGACTTCAGTCCGAGGGAACTGAGCCACTTTGTGATCTCGGCGCCGCCACCGTGGACCACGACAGTCCGCACGCCGCGCTGCTGAATGGCGACCAGGTCTTCTAGCGAGGTGTCGTTGTGCCCGAGGGTGCTGCCCCCGATCTTCACGACTACTGTCTGTGCGGTCAACGTATCAGGCCTAGGTTGTGTAGGAAGCGTTAATGGTAACATACTCGTGGGACAGGTCGCAGCCCCAGGCGGTGGCGGACGCGGGGCCGATGTGGAGGTCGATGTGTGCGCGGACGTGGTCCGCCTCGAGCGAGCGCCTGAGCGCCGCCTCGTCGAAGGGCGCAGGCATACCGCGGGACATCACCGGCACGTCGTTCAGAGACAGGCTCACGCGGTCCGGGTCCATTGCGGCGCCGCTTCTGCCGACAGCACACACCAGTCTGCCCCAGTTGGGGTCTGCTCCGTGTATCGCGGTCTTCACGAGAGACGAACCGGCCACGCACCTCGCCGCACGCCGGGCGTCGGACTCGCTGGCCGCACCGGTGACGATGACTTCGAAGAGCTTGGTGGCGCCCTCGCCGTCGGCGGCAATGGACATCGCCAGGCGCGTGCACACCTCCAGCAGCGCTTCCTCAAACTCCTGACCGCCATCCGCGCCGATAGTCGGGTGGCCGGAGCAAGCGTTTGCCAGCAGCAGGACGGTGTCACTGGGGCTTGTGTCGCCGTCGACCGAGACCATGTTGAATGTCCGGTCGGTGACGCGACCGAGCGCCGCCTGCAGGAAGCGACCATCGACGCTCGCGTCCGTGGTGATGAAGCACAGCATCGTCCCCATGTCCGGGTGGATCATGCCGGAGCCTTTTGCCGCGGCTCCGATGGTGAAGCAACCTGCCGGCGCGGTGACGGCGAGAGCAAGCTCCTTGGCCCTGGTATCGGTCGTCATTATGGCGCGTGCGAAGTCGTGGCCGCCGGAGCTTTCCAGCGCCATCTTCGACAGTCCCGCTGCCACCCTGTCGAGAGGCACAAACGTCCCGATGACTCCCGTGCCGGCGACGTACACCATCTCGGGAGAGATGCCCAGGCGTGAGGCTGCGAGCCGAGCCATCTGCTCGGCATCGTGTGCGCCTCTCGGTCCAGTGCAGGCGTTGGCGCATCCGGAGTTCACAATCACGGCCTGACCGACGCCGCTGTTCAGGCGGCGCTGGCACGCGACCACCGGCGCGGACCTGACGACGTTGCGCGTGAAGACGCCGGCTATGGGCCCGGGCCGGTCGGAGGCGATGACGCCGAGGTCGAGCCGCCCCTGGTACTTGATCCCTGCGGCAGCCACTCCGGCCCGAAAGCCCGAGGGAGATGTGACCGTTCCGTCCTCAATCAAGGTGAACAAGGCAGGCCTCCTTCCGGAAGACGGAATTGTACTCGACGGACTGCGGTTTCGTGCATGATTTGTCCTCGATTCGCCTCCGCACCTCTGTTGAGATAGAACCGTCGTAGTCTATAATGGCTCGAACTGGCTCCCGGACGGGATTCCGCCCTTCCGGCAGCGAGATTGACGGTGGTCCAGCATGGCAGTGCGCACTGTGCGAAGCAGTATCGCCCCCGGAAGGCACTTCCTCTCCGGCGCGGATGCCATCGTTGAAGGTGCGGTAACCGCCGGGTGCGGCTACTTCGCAGGCTATCCGATCACTCCGACCACTGAGGTGCTCGAGCGAATCGCCGTCCGCTTTCCCGAGGTCGGAGCCCGGTTCATGCAGATGGAGGATGAGATTGCCTCCGTCTGCTCCTGTGTCGGCGCATCATGGGCCGGGAAGAAAGCCATGACCGTGACGTCTGGCCCCGGCTTCACCCTCATGCAGGAGGGCATCGGCCATGCGGTCATGACGGAGGCCCCGCTCGTCGTCATCGACGGCCAGAGGGCGGGTCCCAGCACTGGCCAGGTGACTGTCGGTGCCGGAGACGTCATGCAGGCCCGCTGGGGCATGCACGGCGGCATCCCCACCATCGCGCTCTCTCCGTGGTCGGTTCAGGAGCTGTTCGACGTCACCATCCAGGCCTTCAACCTCGCGGAGCGGTACCGCACGGTGGTCTTCGTGATGGCCGAGGCGGCCACCATGCACCTGCAGGAAGAGCTTGAGGTGCCGGCGGAGGTCGAGCTGTATGAGCGCGACAAGGCTCCGGGGCAGCCTCCGTTCGGATGCGACAGCCCGGACGGAGTACCTCCGATGCCGTCGTTTGGAGAGGGAGAGAAGCTGCTCGTCACCGCCTCGACGCACGATGCTCGGGGCTTCCGGCGGACGTCCGACCCGGGGACGGAGCGGGTGCTGGCCAGCCGCTTGCACAACAAGATCATGATGCATGCGCCCGAGCTTGTGCAGGTCGAGGCGCATCTTCTGGACGATGCCGACTACGCCTTCATCGCCTACGGATTCACCGCCCGGAGTGCGCTATCGGCTGCAAGGACGCTCCGAGGCGAAGGCGTGAAGGTCGGGCTGCTGCGGCTTCGCACCCTCTGGCCGTTCCCGCAGGAAGCTGTCGCCGCCCTCGGATGCCGCGTTCGTGGCATTCTCGTTCCTGAGATGAACCTTGGGCAGATGGTCCATCCTGTGGCTGCTGCGGCGACATGCCCGGTTGTGCTTCACCCGCAGATGGACGGCACTGTCATCTATCCGCAACCGCTGGTCGAATCCATGAGGAGGCTTGCGTCGTGACCGGCGACTGGAAGCGTTTCCTGCGTCCCGGCGTGACGTTGCCGTTCTGCCCGGGTTGCGGGCACCGCATTCTCCTGCGCCACCTCCTCACCGCGGTCGACGAGCTGGACCTCGACATCGACGGCATGCTGTTCGTGTCCGGCATAGGTTGCGGTGGATGGATACCGAGTCCGTGCATCAATGCGGACACGCTCCATTGTCTGCACGGCAGGGCTATCCCCTTTGCGGTGGGCGCCAAGACGGCGAACCCGGCTCTCACCACGCTGGTCGTCAGCGGCGATGGCGACCTCGCCGATATCGGTGGGAATCATCTCATCCATGCCGCCCGGCGCAACATCGACATCACCGTGATCTGTGCGAACAACATGAACTACGGCATGACCGGCGGGCAGGTGTGCGCAACAACGCCCGTCGGAGCCGTGACTCACACAACTCCTTCCGGAAATATCTACCGACCTTTCGATCTCTGTGCCCTGGTCCGCGCGGCCGGCGCGCGCTACGCCGCCAGGTACGCGGTCACACAGGGACCTCAGCTCGTCTCGGCCATCAAGAAGGCGATAGGAATCAAGGGGTTCACGTTCGTCGAGGCCATCTCTCCCTGCCCCACTCAGTTCGGCAGGCAGAACCGGCTGGACAACGTGAAGGACGTCTACGCGTACATTGAGTCGCTCATCGTGCCGCGTCAGGCGGCTGAGGCTTCGGCCGCCACCCCCGGTGCGGTCAGGCTCATCACGGGCGAGTTCGAAGATGAGTAAGGACAGGCAGATACTGCTATGCGGCCTCGGCGGACAGGGCGTCGTCCTCGCCGGGTCGCTCCTGGGACAGGCGTGCTTTGCCGACGGACTCCACGTCAGCGGGACCAGCTCGTACGGCTCCGAAGCCCGCGGAGGTGAGTGCCGCGCGGAGGTCGTGGTGTCGGACAAGCCCGTGGCGTTTCCATATGTGACCGCCGCAGATATCCTCGTTGCCCTCTCACAGGCGGCCTACGTCCGGTACCTGCCCTGGACGGTCGGTTGCGAGGGACTGGTGTTCTTCGACCCCCTGTCGGTTACCCCCTCCGAAGGAGCGTCGCAGCGTCACATCGGCATTCCGGCTGCGGAGCGGGCCGAGGCGGCGCTTGGCGCCCGGCTGGGCGCGAACATCGTCATGCTTGGCGCAGTCGTCGCGGCCACGGGCGTGGCCGGATGCGACTCGCTGCGGTCCACGGTTGCCGAGAGGTCTCCGGCCCGGTTCCGTGAGTTGAACCTCCGTGCGCTTGAGATCGGATTCGAGCTTGGCCGGCCTATTTCGCTGTAGTCTGCTCCGCCTGTGTGATTCCTCCCGAGAATGATACAATCTAGCTTGAGGTTCAAACATGTCAGGACACTCGCATTGGGCCACCATCAAACGACAGAAGAGCGTGGGTGACGCTCGCCGGGGCCTCATCTTCACCAAGCTCGCGCGCGAGATCATGATTGCCGTTCGCGCCAGCGGTCCGAGCATGGAGAGCAACTACGCTCTTCGCCTTGTGCTTGAGAAGGCCCGCGATGCGAACATGCCATCGGAGAACATCGAAAGGGCCATCAAGCGCGCGGCCGGAGGCGGCGAGGGGGCCAATCTAGCGGAGTTGACCCTTGAGGGCTATGGTCCGGCCGGTGTGGCGGTGCTCATCACCACGCTGACCGACAACCGGAACCGGACGGTGCAGGAGATTCGCAGCACTCTCACGCGGTACGGTGGCAGCCTGGGAGAGACCGGGTGCGTCGCCTGGCAGTTTGACAGCCGCGGGGTGATCGTTGTCGATACCGAACCCGAGAACGCGGACGAGGTTGCGCTCATGGCCATCGACGCTGGCGCCGTCGATGTCAAGACGGATGGGGGCTACGTCGAGGTGTATACGGAGCCGTCCGGCATCGAAGCCGTGCGCAAGGCTCTCGAGGGCCGTTTCAAGGTGACCTCCGCCGACTTTGCTCTCGTGCCCAAGAACACGATACTCGTGGAAGACAGCAAGGCCGGCCAGGTCGTCAACTTCATCGATCAACTGGAGCAACTGGACGACGTTCGTCGAGTCTATTCCAACGCTGACTTCTCGGAGTCCGCGCTCGAGGGACTGCAGCAGGCGTAGGCGCGATGCGAGTGCTTGGTGTGGACCCAGGCACGGTGCTTCTCGGTTATGGTGTGGTTGAGGGGACCGCGCGTGCACGCCTGGTTGGCTGTGGCGTGCTGAAGGCCGGCGCCCGTCTGCCGGTCGAACAGCGCCTGGCTACTCTGTTTGACGCGATTGACCGCGTCATCGACGAGACGCAGCCGGATGAAGTTGCCATCGAGGACCCGTTTGCCGGCATCAACGTCCGCTCGGCGTTCATGATTGGGCGCGCTCAGGCTCTTGCGATACTCGCCGCGGCGCGTCGTGGCCTGCCCGTCTCGTACTACTCCCCGGCGGAAGTGAAGCGCCACGTCAGCGGGTATGGCCGGGGCGACAAAGAGCAGGTGCGGGCGATGGTCATGCTTGAGCTGGGATTGAAGGAGCTTGATCAGGGGGTCGACGCCAGCGACGCGCTCGCGGTTGCACTGTGTCACCTGCATGCCACCGGGGCGGCGCGACGCCTGGCCCGTGAGGCGAAATGATTGCGTTTCTTGATGGTGTCGTCGTATCCAGGGGGCCGGACCACGTTGTCCTGGACGTCGGTGGCATCGGCTTCTTTCTGAGGACGTCGAGCCGCACGGGCGAAGGCATCGGCGCCGCCGGAGCGACCGCTCATCTCCACACGTGTCTTCTCGTCAGGGACGAGACCCCTGTGCTGTATGGATTCGCAAGCGAGGACGAGCGCTCCTTCTTCCTGGACCTGATTGCGGTTAGCGGCGTCGGACCGAAGGTGGCGCTCAGCCTGCTGAGCGCGCTCAGGCCGGATGAGCTGGCCGGAGCTATCGCTCGGAACGACACAGCGCTGCTGTCCCGCGTTCCGGGTGTTGGAAAGAGGATCGCCGCGCGCTTGTGCGTTGAGCTACAGGGCAAGGTTCAGGCTCTTGTCCTCTCGGGTGTGTCGCCGGGTGGTGAAGGTGATGGAGAGTTGGTGGCCGCCCTGATGGGTCTGGGCTACACGCTGCGCGAGGCCTCCGAGGCAGCCAGAGGCGCCGGAGCCGACGCGAGCGGTTCGCTCGAATCGCGCCTTCGCGTGGCCCTGAAATCGCTCACGAGGGCCTAGCTTCTCGGCGGCGAGAGCCCACGGGCATCGGAGCCACTCAGATGGACAGGCAGTTCCGCATAGTGTCCGACCTCCGCCTGACGGGCGACCAGCCGGCCGCCGTGGACGGCCTGGTGGACGGCATCCAGCAGGGGTTCTCCGAGCAGACATTGCTCGGCGTCACGGGCAGCGGCAAGACGTTCACCATGGCCAACGTCATCGCCCGCGTGCAGAGGCCCACGCTTGTCATCTGCCACAACAAGACCCTCGCCGCTCAGCTTGCCGCTGAGTTCCAGGAGTTCTTCAGCAAAAATGCCGTGGGCTACTTCGTCAGCTACTACGACTACTACCAGCCAGAGGCCTACATACCCAGCACTGACACGTACATCGAGAAGGAGACGGAGATCAACGACGAGATTGACCGTCTCAGGCACATGGCCACGAAGTCGCTGCTGGAGCGGCGCGACGTCGTCATCGTCGCCTCGGTGTCCTGTATCTACTCACTCGGCTCCCCTGACGAGTACCGCAGCTTCACGTTGTCTCTGGCGCGCGGCAAGCCCGCGGGGCTGCAGCGCACGGTCCGCACCCTGGTAGGAATGCAGTACGAGCGCAACGATATCGACCTGTCCCGAGGCAAGTTCAGGGTGCGCGGTGATACGGTCGAGGTCTGTCCTGCGTACGAGGACACGGCCGTGCGGGTCGAGTTCTGGGGCGACGACGTCGAACGGATCACCGAGGTCGATCCGGTGACCGGCGAGCTTCTGGCCGAAATCGACCGCATCGACATCTACCCTGCCAAGCACTTCGTCACCCCGGACGAAAAGCTCGGAGAGGCGATGGAAGACATACAGGCCGAGTTGCAGGAGCGGCTCAAGGAGCTTCGCGCGGCGGGGAAGCTGCTCGAGGCGCAGCGTCTCGAACAGCGCACTAAGTACGACGTGGAGATGATGACGGAGGTCGGCTACTGCTCGGGCGTCGAGAACTACTCGCGCCACCTGCAGAGGCGCAGCCCGGGGAGTACGCCGTGGACCTTGCTTGACTACTTCCCCGCCGATTACCTTCTCTTCATCGACGAGTGCCACATGACGCTGCCGCAGATTCGCGGGATGTACCACGGCGATCTGGCGCGAAAGCAGATGCTCATCGACCACGGTTTCCGCCTGCCGTCTGCTCTGGACAACCGCCCGCTCAACTTCGATGAGTTCAATGCGCGCGTGAACCAGGTCATATACGTCTCGGCCACGCCGCGAGACTACGAGCTGCAGCGGAGCAGACGGGTGTGCGAGCAGGTAATTCGTCCCACGGGATTGCTGGAGCCGACGGTGGAGGTGCGCCCGACGAAGGGGCAGATCGATGACCTCATCGCTGAGATACGCGTGCGGGTGTCGAGGCAGGAGCGATGTCTCGTTACTACGCTGACGAAGCGCATGGCTGAGGACCTGAGCGAGTACCTGTCTGAGGTGGGAGTCAAGACGCACCATATCCACGCTGAGGTCGAGACGCTTGAGCGCATCCAGATTCTGCGTGACCTGCGCCTCGGCGTGTACGATGTCGTCGTCGGCATCAACCTTCTTCGGGAGGGACTCGACCTGCCCGAAGTCAGCCTCGTTGCCATTCTGGACGCGGACAAGGAGGGATACCTTCGGTCCGCCGAGGCTCTGATTCAGACCATCGGCCGGGCTGCGCGGCACGTCAATGCCCACGCCATCCTCTATGCCGACACAGTGACCGAATCCATGCGGAAGGCCATGGACGAGACGTCGCGGCGCCGGGTGATCCAGGCAGCCTACAACGAGGAGCACCACGTCACCCCCCAGAGCATCTCGAAAGCCATACGCGATATCGCGCAGCAGGTGCAGCGCATCTCCGAACCTCTGCGCGAATACGGCGAGCGCCCGGCCACAGCTCGGGACCTCAATGCCCTGTTGAAGCAACTCGAACGTGATATGAAGCAGGCTGCCCGCGACCTCGAGTTCGAGCGGGCCGCATTGATTCGCGACAGGATCGTCGAGCTTCGCAGGGAGTCACAGGGTCTACGAATCAAGGGGTGAAGCTCTCCGCGGTCTCGTCGTTTGAAGGCGGCCACGAAACCGCTCTCTGCATCGAGGTTTGTCGCATGCGACCTCCGTGTCAACTCACATCGGAATGTTACCGAGGGGTAGCCATTCACTCATGTAGGAATGTTACCGGGGAAGAGCCGCCTCCTTTCCGGTGGTTATCGTGACGGAGGGGACACGGGTCCAGAGCCGCTCAAGGGCGGCATAGATGCTCCTCCGCAGTTCGCGTGGGTTGGTGTCGGCATGAAGTGCTATGAGCCCGGCCTGTCGCTCCGGGGGCAGGATCCCGGTGGCCATGAGACGCTGGCACGGCGTCTGCGCTCTGTCCCAGCTGCGCCTCATGCGGCCGGCGATGGTGTCCTTGCGCACGAGGTGCAGCACCGGCTGGAAGAGGTTGTAGTAGAGCCAGAGCAGGTCATAGAGAGCGTTGAGCATGGTGCACTGGCTGGCGGTATCCAGGCGGTCGTAGCCCACGTAGGCGCGCACGAGGGTACTGTTCTTCTGCTCGACAAAGCGATTGTCGTTCTTGTGGAAGGGGCGACTGCGGCTCAGGGTCAGTCCGGTCATGGCTTCGCCGTAGTAGCGGACCAGGTGGTTATTGAAGAACTCGCTGCCGTTGTCCGGGTGCAGGTGCGTGATGGCGAACGGTAGCCGTTCCTGCACCCGCTGGAAGCCGGCCACCATGGCCGCCTGGCTGCGTCCAAGTATCGCCACGCGCTCGCTCCAGCCGGTAGCCACATCCACCAGTTGCAGCGTATGGATGTACTCTCCCTCCGTCACCAGCCCGCAGTGGTGTACCAGGTCTACCTCAAACGTGCCGGGAATCTCGGTCTCCCACGGTACCCGCCCCATGGGCACCTCTCGCAGGAAGCGGTTGGGCGGCTGCGGCTTCTGCCTGGGCAGCCTGGGACTATCCACCCGGAAGCGCTGCATCAGCCGCTGCACCGTGGCCCGGCTGATGCTCTCCAATGCTGTCTCCACCTCCGGCGTGAGCGCCAGCTCTCCCCAGAGCGCCAGGTGCTGCGCCGTGGAAAGCAGCACCGGCGTCAGCCGCTCGGCACAGACGTAGTCCAGGCTCTCCCACACCACCCGGACAACATCGGCCACCGCTGCCCCGTATCGCCTCCGCCGCACCCTCGGTTTCCTCACTGCGCGCTCCAGCGTCGGGCTGCGCAACAGCCGTATCAGACTCTTTCGGTGCAGTCCCGTCACGGTGGCCATCTCGGTCAACAGCCGGCTCCGTTCCGTTCGCCCTGCTTGAACGTAGCGGGGCGCCACTAGCTTCAGATACTTGCGCCTCTCATCTATGCTCATCCTGTCGTAGCTCGACTGAGGTGGACCCCCTCCTTAGGACAGGACAGGGGTGAGATTAAGGTGGAGT
>CAZLPP010000026.1:0-29147 GCA_964561465.1 uncultured Dehalococcoidales bacterium | reverse complement strand
CTATGGCGACGGTCTTGAAAACCGTTTTCGCGCAAGCGAACGTGGGTTCGAATCCCACCCCCTCCGCCAACCGCTCGGGGTTCGCGTTTCCGCCGTCTCAGGCTGAAGCGCCGGTTACACTGCAGCCCCACGTTCCTGATGGAGGCGGTCGCCAGAGGATACGCCGGCACCGCACCGGGCGCACTGTAGCGGCGGTGACTCTGGTATACTCTGCACTCAGCTTGAACCTGCGACTGATCACCATCGACGGGCCGGTAGCGGTCGGTAAGAGCAGCGTCGGCCTGTTGCTGGCGGAGAAGCTGGGCTTCCAGTTCTTCGACACCGGCGTCATCTACCGCACCTTCACCTGGAAGGCGCTCGATGCCGGCCTCTCCACCTCCGACACGGATGCACTGATTCTGCTTGCCCGCCAGACCGAGTTCCGCTTCATGCCGGGCGCGGGAGCGCGCCTCACGGTGCTCATCGACGGAAAGGACATCTCGCGGCAACTTTCGCAGCAGCAGGTCGAGAAGAGCGTCGCTCTTATCGCCAAGATACCTGAAGTGCGGGAGAGGATGGTTGAGGAGCAGCGCCGGATGGCCGAGGACCACCGGCTTGTCATGGCGGGTCGTGACATCGGCACCGTCGTCCTGCCGTGGGCGGACCTCAAGGTGTTCCTCACCGCCTCGGTGCACGAGCGAGCGCGGCGCCGACATGCCGAACTGCAGCAGCGCGGCGCCGGCATCCCGTTCGAGACCGTGCTTGCGGAGCTCGAGCAGAGGGACCACAATGACACCACGCGCGCCGTCTCTCCGCTCAAACCGGCCGCAGATGCCGTCACAATCGACACTGATGGACTTTCTCTGGAACAGGTCGTCGACAGGATACTCGCCCTGGTCGAGAGTCGCCGCTGCGCGCGCTGACCCGGGACAGCAGAGGTCCGTCACATGAGCGAGCGTCGCGAGAAACCCTACACGCACGCCATCCTGGCCGGCGCCAGGCTGCTGTACCGGCTCCTGTTCAGATGGACCGTGACCGGCGCCGAGAACGTCCCGAGAGAGGGAGCCCTACTTGTCGTCGCCAACCACGTGAATGCCGCCGACCCCATCCTCCTGATGCTGGCGGTGCCGCGGTGGATTACCTACATGGCGAAGGAGGAGCTGTTCGACGACCCGCTCCTCCGCCGGGTGCTGACGGATGCCGGCATATTCCCCGTGGCGCGCGGGGGGAACGTGCAGCAGAGGATGGAGGTGATGCGGCAGGCAGAAGGGCTGCTGGCTGCCGGGCACGCCCTCGCCATCTTCCCCGAGGGCACCAGGTCGCACTCGGGAGTGCTGCAGGAGGGCAAGGGGGGAGCCGCGCTCCTCGCGGTTCATGCCGGGGTGCCCATCCTCCCCGTCGCCACGGCGGGCATCGAACAGATGCGCGGCACAGGATGGCTGTTCCGCCGCCCGAGGGTCACCGTCACCATTGGAGAGCCCTTCCACCTCCAGAGCAGCAGCGCGCGCCTCTCAAGGTCCGAGATGGGACGGTTGACGGACGAGATCATGCGTCGCATAGCAGCCCTGCTACCGGAAGACCGGCGGGGGCCATATGCAGGTTGAGCGGGCACGTGAACTCGGCCTCTGCTTCGGCGTGAGACGCGCCGTCAACATGCTCCGCGATGCCGCCCGGCGCCATACCGGTCTGCAGACCCTCGGACCGATCGCCCACAACCACGTGCTCCTGCAGGAGCTTGCGGCCCTGGGCGTCGAGACAGTCGACTCCCCTGAACATCTGCAGGGTCCCGCGGTCGTCGTCTCGGCTCACGGCGTGCCACCGTCCGTCATGCACCGGCTGGCAGACCGGGGACTCAACGTCATCGACACGACATGCCCCAACGTGGCGCGCGCTCAGCACATCGTCGCCGAACTGGCCGACGATGGGTTTACAATTGTCATCTTCGGCGACTCGGGTCATACGGAGGTGCGGGGACTGCTCGGTTGGGCGGGGGAGAGAAGCATGGCCACTCTCAGCGTCGCCGAGGCTAGCGGACTCCTGCGGCGAGGTCCCCGCGGCAGACTGGCAGTCATCTCACAAACCACGCAGCGGCTCCAGGAGTACGTTGAGTTCGCCCGCGAACTGTGCGCCGCTGCGATGGCGGACACGGAAGAGCTCCGAATCATCAACACGCTGTGCGACGCAACGGTGCGCCGCCAGGCGGCGGCGGCGGAACTCTCACGCCGCGTCGATGTGATGATTGTCGTCGGCGGCCGTCACAGCGCAAATACGAGACGCCTCGCGGAGACGTGCGCGACGATAGTGGAGACGCATCACGTTGAGACGGCGGCCGAGTTGAACGAAGCATGGTTCACGGGAAAGGCCAGCGTCGGACTCACCGCCGGCGCCTCGACGCCGGACTCGGTCATCGACGAGGTCGCGTCCCGGCTCGAACGCGCCTAGCCCATCCGGTCTTCGAGCTTCCTGCCGCCGATGAGGTGAAGATGCAGGTGCGGCACGATCTGGCCGCCGTCGGGACCGCAGTTCAGGACCAGGCGATAGCCCCGTTCCGCCACTCCTTCCTGCTCCGCGAGCGCTCTGGCGCGGAGGACCATCCTCCCGATGAGTCCTTCATCCTCTGCCCGGAGGTCTCGCACCGACGCGATGTGCTCACGCGGCACGAGGAGGATGTGTGTCGCGGCAACGGGGTGAATGTCCCGGAAAGCAACCATCTCCCCGTCCTTGAAGACGAAGTCTCCGGGAATCTCGCCCGAGACGATGCGACAGAACACGCAGTCAGCAGGCATTGCGACCCTCCCGTATCATTCGCCGGCGCGGACGGGCCTCAGCGTGTCCCTCCGCACTCGTACTCGCCGACGATGAACTCGTAGGTGTTTGCGGCCGTGACCGTCACCTTCTGGCCATCGAAGGCAATCGTCGTCTGACCGACAGTTGCGTCCCGATACATGGCGTCAAACCACTGCCAGCCATCGGGCCAGTTGCCATCGCCCTTGGGGCCCGACTTGCCGTCGACAATCCCGTCGCCGTTGCCATCGATGAGGTGCACGGCGTTGACCAACTTGCCGTCGCGAAGGTACTCGACCCGGGCGAACAGGCCGGTCACGTTCACCGGGGCGGACGTGATGCGGATGGTGCGCGCCTGGGCCGAGGGGTCGCACCCGGCCGTTGCGGAGAGAGCAAGAAGCAGGACACCGAGCGCACACAGCAGCACGGGCAGTCGAGCCCCACGGCCCGTTCGTCCGCTCAGGTGCAGCCCGGTCATCGCGCGCTCGTGCATGCATCCCATTGTACCATCGGCGCCGGACGCGGCGAAACGCAGTTTGAACGCCGGGCACACGCTCGCCTACAATACCTCCGCCGGCCCCGGACAGCGAGGAGGGACAGCCGGGCTACGGGAGGAGGACAACGATGACTCGGATTGCGTCACAAGATGCCGAACGCGAGGCCGCGAGGACGGTGGCATACCTGATGGCTGCAGCGGCGAGGACCGCGCCGAAGGGACGGGGAGTAGACGCCATCCGGACCATGGTCGTCGAGGGAGAGGACGTCGAAGCACTTGCGCGGGCGATGGAGGATGCCGCGCCCGGGCGGCCGGACATCGTCGAGAACGCATATCGTCGCGACGCCCGCAACGTGCGTAGCTCCGCCTGTGTCGTCCTGATAGGGGTGAACGGTGCTCCGAAGAAGCCTGAGAAGCCGTTCGATTGTGGCGCATGCGGCTTCCGCACCTGCGCCGCCCTCGCCAGCGCCCGCGCGAAGAGGGTCGCCGGCAGCGACTACGCCGGACCCGTCTGCACCTTCACGGCAATCGACCTCGGTGTGGCGCTCAGTTCCGCCGCCAAGGTAGCCTCAGACCACAACGTGGACAACCGCATGATGTACACGCTGGGGGTGGGCGCCTGCAAGCTGAAATGGATGGACGCCGACATCGTTATCGGCATCCCGCTGAGCATCACGGGCAAGAGCATCTACTTCGACCGGTGACGGTCGGAACACCGGGCGCTCCTCAGGTGGCGCGGCGGATGCGGCTCTCCTGAAAGTCCTTCGCCTGCCTGGCATACTCGCGGATGAGGCCGTGATCGGCGAAGCTGAAGTGCGCATCGGCGCCGACGATTATGTGGTCCAGCACGCCGATCTCCATGAGATTCGCATCGAGGACGAGTTCCCGCGTGATGGTCCGGTCATGCTCGCTGGGTTCCACGCAGCCTGACGGGTGGTTGTGCGCAAAGATCATCGACGCGGCGTTGAGTGCAAGCGCCCGCCGCAGGATCTCCCTCGGATAGACCGCACTCGAGGTGAGCGTGCCTTCGAACAGTGTCTCCGGCTTGGCCCTGGGACGGTTCTGCGCATCGAGATAGACGACGCAAAACGTCTCCCGCTCAAGCGACCCCATGGACACGCGAAGAAAGTCAACGACCTCCCGCGGGCTTGCCAGCGGCCCATCACTCCGCTGCACCTTCTCTCCGTAGTAGTACTCCGCGAGAGCGCGCGCCAGCTTGATGACAAACGCGCTTGCCGGCCCGATGCCGGAAATCGCCTGCAGTTCCTCCGCTGATGCGTCGAGCACCCCTCGCACACTCTTGAACTCTTTGATGGCCGCCTTCGCCTGAGGCTTGACGTCTCCGCGTTCGCGGCCCAGCGTGAGCAGCAACTCGATCACCTCGTAGTCATGGAAGCCGGCCAGCCCATCCTGGGTGAACCGCCGGCGCAGCCGTTCCCAGTGACCCCTGTGAGACTGCTCCGGCGCGCGTTTGCCCGACACGATTGCATACTCTACTATATGTCACCCGCCCGCAGGAACAGGTTCTCGTATGCGCCAGTTCCACCTCTGGACAATCGGCTGTCAGATGAACAAGGCTGAGTCCTGGCATATCGCCCGGCTGCTTGCCGCGGCGGGCTACGAGGAAAGCCCGCGCCTGGACGGAGCCGACCTCGTGGTGCTCAACACGTGCGTCGTGCGCCAGAGCGCGGAGGAACGAATCGTGGGAACCCTCGGATTGCTTGAAGGCGTCAAGCGGCGTAGACCGGAGATGCGGATTGCGGTCACGGGGTGCTTCGCCGCGCGAGACAGGTCGGCACTCCACGCCGAGTACCCACACGTGGACCTCTTCTTCGAATCCGGCGACTACGCCGCGCTATCGCGCTGGCTCGGCTCTTCGGAGGCGACGGAGTCCGCACAGGCAGCGCGGACACGGCCGTGTGACAGTCGCGACTCCGCGCCGGGCGAGGCCTGCGATGAAGAAGGCTCGTCCGACATCGCCGCATATGTCCCCATCATCCAGGGCTGCAACAACTTCTGCACGTATTGCATCGTGCCCTACACACGGGGCCGCGAGGTCAGCCGGACAGCGGAGGACGTCGAGGCGGAAGTCCGCTCTCGCGTTGCCGCGGGAGCGAGAGAGGTCGTGCTCCTGGGCCAGAACGTGGACTCCTACGGCCATGACCTGCCGGGCCGTCCCGACCTCTCACAACTGCTGGAGAGGCTCCAGCCGCTGCCCGAACTGCTCCGCATCCGCTTCCTGACAAATCACCCGAAGGACATGAGCCCCGCGCTGATAGAAGCGATGGCCCGGCTGGACAAGGTCTGCGAGCACGTCGACCTTGCGCTGCAGTCAGGCGACGACGCCATCCTCCGGGCCATGGCCCGCGGCTACACCGCCGACACATTCCGCCGGCTCGTGGATTCCCTTCGAGAGGCGATTCCGGGCATCGCCATCAGCACGGACATAATCGTCGGGTTTCCCGGAGAGTCGGACAGCCAGTTCGAGAACACCTACCGGCTGCTTGAGCAGCTCCGCCTCGACGTCGTTCACGTGGCCGCCTACTCCCCGCGACCGGGGACCGCAGCCGCGCGGCGATACGTAGATTCGGTATCCGAAGACACGAAGGCTGAGCGTCTCCACCGGATAGAAGCCCTGCAGGAGCGCGTGGCGGCGGAGATCAACGGGACGTACGTTGGTCGCTTGATGGAGGTCCTTGTCCTCGGGCAGAAGAAGGGCAGATGGTTCGGCAGGACCCGCACCGACAAGCTGGTCTTCTTCGACTCGGAGGACCGCCTGGCGGGCAGGCTCGTATCCACGCGCATAACACGCACCAGCCCCTGGGCGCTGCAGGGTCTGCTGGTCTACAATAGTCCCGTCACCGCAAGGAGGAACCTATTACCATGAGTGAACAGCTCACTGCCATCCTGCCCCTGTTGTTCTTCTTCGTCCTTATGTTCGCCGCCATGTACTTCTTCACGATTCGGCCTCAGCGGAAGCGCCAGAAGGAGCAGGAAGAGTTGCTGCTGAGCCTGAAGAAGGGTACCAAGGTGATGACGAGCAGCGGTCTCTACGGCGTGGTTGAAGACATCGGCGACACGAGCGTCGTGCTCAAGACCGAGTCGGGCGCGCTCGTTCGCTACTCGAAGCTGAGCGTCATCGCGCGCCAGCCCCAGTAGCGGCCCGTAGACGACAGTCCGCTCAGACGAACTTTCCCGAGGACAGCCGCTCCTTGAGATAGCTCAGGAACTCGTCTGCCTTGTCCAGAGGGGCGCGCGTCACCAGGCTCACGCCCACGAACACGATGCTGCAGACGACGAAGCCCCAGACTCCCGGCCACCAGCCCAGCGGTTTCATGCCCGTAACTTGCAGCACCAGCACGAGGACAGCTCCTGACAGGATGCTCGCTACCGCCCCGGTTGCCGTGGCTCTCCGCCAGTAGAAGGCGCCGAAGATGCTCGGCACGACCATGAGCAGTCCCGCCGAGGCCGCCGAAGACAGGGGCGCAATCATGAAGTCGAGGCCGGACTTGCTCGAGACCTGCCACGCGAAGACCAGAGCAATCACGGCCATCATCGGAATGACCCACTGGCCCATGCGAAGTTCCTTCTCCTCGCCGGCCCCGCGGTTGAAAACGCCCCGGTAGATGTCACGTGCCCACACGGATGAAAGGGTGAGGAGGATGGAATCGATGGTTGATACCGCCGCCGCCATGATGCCCACCATAGCGAGCAGCGCGAGCGCCTTCGGAATGAACGGCATCGCAAGCAGCGTCGGTGTGGCCATGTCCGCGTTGGACAGGCCGGGAGCCAGCATTCGCGCTCCCAGGCCCCACAGCACCGAAATGAGCGTGTAGATGAAGCCGAAGACCAGGAAACCTCCCAGCATCTGCTTCATCGCCTTCACGGAACTCGGGATGAAGAACCTCTGGCTCACCTGGGGATTTGAGAGACAGAAGAAGAACCAGGGCAGCGTCAGGCCGAGGAACATGTTGATGCTCCACATGCCCGAGCCGGACGGAATTGTGAGCAGGCCGGCATGCTCCGCCTCGAAGCGAGCCAGGAAAGACCCAGGACCGCCGAGTTCCGCCATGATGACGACCAGCAAGACGCAGGCGCTGAGAATCATCACGAGCGCCTGAAAGGCGTCCGTCCAGGCGACCGAACGCAATCCCGCGATTCTAGACCAGGCGATGGCGAGGAGCGTGGCGACGAGGATGCCCGCCAGGACCGGGATGCCGCCCCCGCTGAGCCCGTTGAGCAGGAGCCCGATGCCGAGCAACTGCGCCGCGCTGTACGGCACGAGGAAGACCAGGGCGAGAACCGCGGCGACCGCGCCAACCGCGCGGCTCTGATACCTGTCCGTCAGCAGGTCCATCGGCGTTATGTAGCCATAGCGACGTCCCGCAAACCAGAACCTCGGCAGGAAGAACACGGCAAGGAACAGACCACCGAGGTAGGTCAACTCGAAGCCGAGTGCGCCGACTCCTCCGGTGTAGCTGAGTCCGGCGAGTCCCACAAGCATGAAGGCGCTATACGTCGTTGCGCTGTATGTCAGCGCCGAGATGAATCCGCCGACGCGCCGGTCGGCAAGGAAGAACTCGCTCATCCCCACGCCGACGTGCCTTCGAGCCGCAAGCGCAATCGCGAAGCCGAGCACGACGTACAGACCCACCGCCAGCCACGCCCACGCCGCGCCGCTCATTCCCGCCACCTCAGAAACAGTACGAACATGCTGGCAATGGCCACAAGGGTCCAGAGAACCCAGAAGAGGAACGGGCCGGTGAAACGGGGGGTCGAACCGACCACCCCCCAGGGGAAGACGAGGTCGAGCACGACGAGGAGCGCCAGCCAGGTCCAGGCGATCTTGCTCTTGCTTACCATGTCGGGACTATACCAGTGTGCTTTGTCAAGTTCCAATCGGAGGCACGAACGGGTCTGCGCCGGAAGGACTACTGCCGGCGACTTTCCAGCAGGACCGTGACCGGGCCGTCGTTGTGAATCTCGACGTGCATGTGCTCCTGGAAGACGCCGGTGGCGACACGCAGTCCCGTCTCTCTCAGGGCGGCCACAAACCGTTCGTACAGGGGGCGAGCCAGCTCGGGTGGCGCCGCTTGGGTGAAGCTGGGCCGGCGTCCTTTCGTCGTGTCAGCCATGAGTGTGAACTGGCTGACGACGAGCACGCTGCCGCCCGTATCCAGCACTGACAGGTCGAATGCGGAGTCGCCCCGCGCGAACACGCGCAGTCCGGCCACCCGCCGGGCGAGGTAGTCGGCATCCGCCTCGGTGTCACCGACGCCGACACCGAGGAAGACAACCAGTCCGGGACCGATGTCGCCGGTGACCGTCCCGTTGACGGCGACGGACCCGGAGATGACTCGCTGCAACAGAGCCTTCATGCCGTGTGGGGACCTATTCTAGGGAAGACGAAACAGGGGGTCAACGAGCCGGCGCATCGCGCGTCTCCTTCCGCCGCCTCGATTGAGGCGGCGGCTCGCAGCAGCTATAATGCACGAACAACCTGTGAGCCCCGTCGAGTCAGTCCTCAACAAGGTCGCTCGGCCTGCCCGGTACACCGGCGGCGAGTGGAACTGCGTCAGCAAGCCGTGGGAACGAGCCGGCCTCCACATCGCGTTGTGCTATCCGGACGTGTACGAGGTCGGGATGTCCAACTTGGCCCTGCCCGTGCTGTACGAGCTGCTCAACGCCCGCCCGGACATCGTCGCCGAGCGCGTCTTCCCTCCGTGGACGGACATGGAGGAGGCTTTGAGAGCAACCCGCTCACCTCTGCGGTCGCTGGAGAGCGGTCGACCGCTGAGTGAGTTCAACGTCGTGGCCTTCTCCCTCGGCTATGAGTTGACCTACACGAACGTGCTGACGGTGCTTGACCTCGGTGGGATTCCGCTGCTGTGCCGCGAACGGAGCGACCGGCATCCTCTCGTCATCGCGGGCGGAAGCTGCACCGTCAACCCGGAGCCGATGACCGACTTCATCGACCTGTTCTTCATCGGCGAGGTCGAGGACAAGCTGGGCAAGCTGATCGATTGCCTGCTCGCGCACGCGGGAGGGCGCGCGCGGCAGTTGAGGGCGGCGGCGCAGCTTGGGGCCGTCTACGTGCCTTCGCTCTACCAGCCGCGCCACGACAAAGACGGTGCATTCGAGCGTCTTGCGCCGGGCGCTGCGGACGTCCCGGAGGTCATCGAGAGAGCCATCGTTACCGTTCTCCCCCCGCCACCGACGCACCCCGTGGTCCCGTTCACTGAAGCGGTCCACGACTACGGCAGCGTCGAGATCCAACGTGGTTGCACGCGAGGTTGCAGGTTCTGCCAGGCCGGGATGATCTACCGGCCGTCCCGCGCCCGCGACAGAGCTCAGGTGGTCGCAGCGTGCGAGGAGCTCACGCGGAACTGCGGCTACAGCGACCTGTCGCTCCTGTCACTCAGCAGCAGCGACTACCCCGAGATAGAGGGGCTTGTTTCCGACCTCGAACCACTGTGCCGTCGGGACAACATCACGCTCTCGCTGCCGAGTCTGCGCCTCGGGCCGGAGTCCGTGCGCCTGCTGGGTGCCCTGCCGGGCCGTCGAGGTAGCTCGTTCACCTTCGCCCCCGAGGCCGGCACCGAGCGCCTCCGGCAGGCTATCAATAAGAACGTCAGCGAGGAAGACGTGTTCTCCACGCTCCAGGCATTGCGGGAGGGCGGCTGGACGAAGCTGAAGTTCTACTTCATGATCGGCCTGCCGACTGAGACCGAGGACGACGTGGAGGGGATCGCTTCGCTGGTGCGTCGCGTCATCGCCGCGGACCGCTCTTTGAGGCTCAATGTCAGCGTCTCCCTGCTCGTGCCCAAGCCGCACACCCCGTTCCAATGGGATGCACAGAGCGACGCGACCGACGTGGAAGCCAAGGTAGACATCCTGAAACGGGGGCTGAGAACCGACCGCGTGAAGCTATCCTGGCCGGACACGCGCACGAGCCAGGTCGAGGCCGCGTTGTCGAGAGGCGACCGCCGGGTCGGCGCCGCCATCCTCCGCGCCTGGCAGGCCGGCAGCCGCTTTGACGCCTGGGGAGAGTGCTTCGACTACGAGCGCTGGCGCAGCGCCTTCGAGTCATGCGGGCTTCGCCTCGAGGACTTCGCCAATCGCGCCAGGTCGCTCGACGAGCCCCTGCCGTGGTCGCACATAGCGACCGGCGTTTCCGCCGACTATCTCAAAGATGAGCACCGGCGCGCACTGGCCAACGAGCGCACGGCTGACTGCCGGACCGCCGACTGCAACGCCTGCGGGCTCCACGTCCTGGCAGGCGGGTGCCCCTCCCCCGCCCGCACCTCCTGACTACATCATCGTCTTGAGGAAGTTGTCGATTGCGCGGTTCGTCTGCTCCGGCTTCTCGGCGAAGAAGAAGTGCGTGCCCCCCTCGATGATGACGTGGCGCGCACCCGCAATGTGGTCAGCCAGGAACTGGCCGTACTTCGGGGGCGTGAGCACGTCCCTGCTGCCTGAGAGCACCAGGGTCGGGACTCGTATCTCGTGCAGCCGGTCCATCACGCTGAACCTGTCGCAGCAGAGGAAATCGTTCAACTGGACCGCCGCCCCGACGCGCTCCGTCTCGTGCAGCAGAGCCTTCCGCAGGTCGCCGTCCATGCCTGCCTCTCTCGTCGCCAGTCCAACAGCAGCCTCGACGATGTCGAGCAGCAGCGGCTCGATGAAGTCCTTGAGCCACGGGGCCGGGTCATCGATGCCCCTCTTGATAGCCTCGAGCACGTGCGGCGCAACCCGCAGCCTGGCCCCCGTGCCGACGAGGATGAGGCCGGCCACGCTGTCCGGATGATCGAGCGCGTACTGCTGCACGATGGCGCCCCCGAGCGAATGCCCGGCAAGGACGGGTTTCGCATAGCCGCGTACGGTGACGTGCCGGAAGAGCCACTCCGAGTACGCCTGGACGCTGGTGCAGGCCTCACCCGGCGAGAGGTGGCCGGGAAGGTTCACAGCCTCCGCGTCGCGGAAGAAGTCCGTCTGGTGCCGCCAGACCAGGCCCGTGTTGCCGGAACCGTGGACGAAGATGAGCTTCATCGAGAGGTCCCTCCTTCTTCGTTCGGAGCTGGTCTCCGCTGCGAACGCGGAGACGAAGCTACTCGGAGATTGTCTCCGCTTCGCCGGTCGCGGTCACCGAGACTACGACCTCATCTTCCTGCAGCGCCATGAGATGCACGCCGCGTGCATTCCTGCTCTGCACGGAGATCTGCTCCATCGGAATGACCACGACATTGCCCGTCGACGACAGGAGCACGAGCGAGCCCTGGGGAGGCACAAGCTTGGCGATAGCCAGCTTGCCCGTCTCGAACCCAACGCGATGCACGCGCAGCCCTTTGCCGCCACGCTTGTGGATCGGGATGCTGTCGACGCGCGTCAACTTCCCGAAGCCCTTCAAGGTGACCGTCAGCAGATAGACATCGATGGCGACGGGGTCCATGCCCACAATCTCATCGTCGGCTACGCGCAAGCCGCGGACGCCGCCGCTGCTACGTGACGCGGTCCGGAGCTCTTCAACCTTGAACCGGTTGGCCAGCCCGTTCTGGCTCACCAGCACAAGCTCGCTCTTGTCGCTCACGACCTGGGCCGACACAAGGTGGTCGCCTTCCTTGAGATTGATGGCTATGACGCCGGACTTGCGGATGGAGGAGAATGCTTCGAGCGGCGTCTTCTTGACGACGCCCTTCCGACTGGCCATGACCAGGAACTTGCCCGGTTCGTACTTCTCCACCGCGAGCAGGGCGGTGATGTCGTCCTTGAGATCCACCGGAACCACGTTCACCAGGGCCGTTCCCTTGGCCGTCCTCGAGGACTCTTCCGGGATCTGATAGCACTTGACGCTGTAGACCTTGCCGCGGTCGGTGAAAAAGAGGACGCTGTCATGCGTATCCGCAGCAAGGATGTGACGAACTGAATCGTTCTCCCTCGTCACCATGCCTACCACGCCACGCCCGCCCCGGTGCTGCACGCGGTACGTATTTGCGGGGAGGCGCTTGATGAAGCCGTTGGAGCTCAGCGTGACGATCATCCTCTGATGAGGAATGAGATCCTCCTGGCTGAACTCGGTGGCCTCCTCCTCGCGGATCTCGGTGCGGCGAGCCTCGGCATACTGCTGGCGCAACTGCATCACGTCTTCTCTGATGACGTGAAGTATCTTCTTCGGATTGGCCAGAAGGTCCTCGAGGTACGCGATGGTCTTCAGGAGCTCCGCGTACTCCTCAGCAAGCTTCTCGCGCTCGAGCGCGGCCAGCCTGCGAAGCTGCATGTCGAGGATAGCCTGAGACTGCTCGGCTGAGAGGGAGAACCGGGACATGAGGTTCTGCCGGGCCACATCGACCGTCTCAGAGCCGCGTATGATGGCGATCACTTCGTCGAGATGGTCGAGCGCGATCTGCAGGCCCTCGAGTATGTGAGCCCGCCTGGCTGCCTTGTCGAGCTCGAAGCGCGACCGGCGCGTGATGACATCACTACGGAAGTCGACGTAGCAGGTGAGCGCCTCGCGCAGGTCCACGGTCTTGGGCTTGCCGTTGACCAGCACCACCATGTTGACGAAGAAGGTCGTCTGCATCGCCGTGTGCTGATGCAGGTTGTTCATGATTCGTCCGAGCTGGGCTTCCTTCTTCAAATCGATGACAATGCGCAGGCCTTCACGGTCGGACTCATCCCTGACCTCGGCGATGCCGGTGACGCGCTTGTCGCGTGCAAGCTCGGCGATTCGCTCCACGAGCGCTGCCTTATTGACCTGGAATGGGATCTCGGTGATGACGATCTGCCGCTTGCCGCTCTTGCTCGTCACCTCTTCCGAGCGGGCGCGCATGACCAGCCGGCCGCGACCAGTGGCGTAAGCGGCCCGGATGCCCTCGGCGCCGAGAACGATGCCTCCCGTGGGGAAGTCTGGGCCCTTGATGAACTGCATCAACTCCTGATTGGTGGCGAGCGGATTGTCTATCAGGTGGGCGATGGCGTCGCATACCTCGCCGAGGTTGTGCGGGGGGATGTTGGTTGCCATGCCAACGGCGATGCCGGACGCGCCATTCACGAGCAGGTTGGGTAGCCTGGCCGGCAGGACCGCGGGTTCTTTCAGCGAGTCGTCGAAGTTGGGGACGAAATCGACCGTGTCCTTGTCGATATCGACCAGCATCTCCATGGCAATCGGAGCCAGCCTCGCCTCCGTGTAGCGCATGGCGGCGGGAGGATCGCCGTCGAGGCTGCCGAAGTTGCCCTGGCCATCCACGAGCGGGTGTCGGAGCGAGAAGTCCTGGGCCATCCGCACCATGGCGTCGTAGACGGACTGGTCACCGTGCGGGTGGTACTTGCCGAGCACCTCGCCCACGAGTCGAGCGCTCTTCTTGTAGGCGCTGTTCGGGCGCATGCCCAGGTCTTCCATCGCGAAGAGGACGCGACGCTGGACAGGCTTGAGACCGTCGCGCGCATCCGGCAACGCCCGGGCCACGATGACGCTCATGGCGTAATCGAGGTAGGAGCGTTTCATCTCCTGCTCGATGTCGATCGGCTTGACAAGTCCGATGGGCGTCACTCGGCGCTCCCTTCTCTTGGCTCTTCGACGAGGGTGAAGCCTTCGAGATATCCCCGGTCATCTTCCTCGCCGAAGGACTCATCGTAGTCGCCATGTCCCAGGCCATGCATCGCGGCGACGGACCTGCGCCCCTCGTCGACGATAGGCGGCGTCTCGATGGGGGACACTCTCGCCGGATGGCCGTAGAGCCTGTCCGCCTGCGTGGGCGGGAACGACGCCTGCCCGGCCAGAGACGGATGCTGATAGTCTTCACGTACAAGGAGCTGGGCGCCGGCCTCGCCGCTGGAGAGGAGCGTCGCGCTGTACTGGTTGCCGCCGTACATCAGCTTCGCCAGACGCACGCCGTGTCTCGGGTCCAGCTCGCCCAGCACTGCCTCGTTCCCATCCTCAGCGAAGACGCGCTGTCCCCGGCGCCGGAGGACGATGGGCCCTCCCACGCCTATCTCCGCGACGCGGTCGAGAGAAGTCACGTCGATGAGCCCCACCACCCCGGTCTTGCCTCGCGTGGAGGCGAAGAAGTCCCTGCCCAGGGTCCGAGCCTTCTCCGGTTCAAGCTTGCCGACCCCCGACCACGACTTCAGGCGCTCGATGTTCTTCGAGGCGATGCTGTTGCCGGGGTCTACCTCCATGGCCTTCCTGTAGGTCTCCTCGGCTTCGCCGAAGCGGCCAAGCTCGATCAGTGCTCTGCCAAGACGGTTGTACGCCGCGACGTCGTCGGGAAACCTCTCGACGATGGTCTTGTTGGCGGCAACCGCCTCCTCCCACCTCCCCTGCACAGCGAGAGCTATCGCTTCCTGTGAGAGCTTGCGTCCCAGTCTGGTGCGGTCCTCGTCCTGCTGCAATGTCACGGTGCAACGACTCCTGTTGCCGGCTCCTTCCAGCTAAGGGTTCACTCGGCCTGGCGGAACTCCACGTCGAAGGCGCGGTGCAGTGCTCGCACTGCATCCTTCATGCGGCTCTCGCTGACGATGCATGTGATGCGTATCTCCGAAGTGGTGATCAGCTCGATGTTGATGTTCTCCCCGGCCAGGGCGTCGAACATCCTGGCGGCATATCCCGGAGTGTTCTGCATCCCAGTGCCGATGATGCTGACCTTGCCAAGGGTCTCATCCGATGTGACTCTCGCTGCGCCGATCGACCTCGCGACAGGTTCGACGATCGACATCGCCTTCACGACGTCCGTCCGGGCAACCGTGAACGTCACATCGGTCGTATCGTCCCCGCCCACGTTCTGAACGATAGTGTCCACGCTGACGTTGGCGCGGGCGAGCGGAACGAAGATCTCCCGGGCCATGCCCGGCCGGTTCGGCACTGCCCAGACGGTTATCTTGGCGACGTTGTTATCATGAGCGATGCCGCTCACCTTGTTGCGCAGCTCCATGCTTGCCTCCTTGCAGATGAGCGTGCCGGGCGCCTCGCTGCTGCTCGAAGCGACGAGAATGGGCATGCTGTAGACCTGGCCCAACTCGACTGCCCTCGGAGCCATGACTTTGGCCCCGTAGGTGGCAAGCTCGAGCATTTCCTCATAGCCTATTCTCGCCAGCTTGACAGCTTCCGGCACGACCCGCGGGTCCGCGGAGAACACGCCCTCAACATCGGTGTATATCTCGCACACATCGGCGCCGAGGCCGACGGCAAGGGCCACGGCCGTCGTGTCAGACCCGCCGCGGCCAAGCGTCGTTGTGTCCATGTTCGGGTCCACGCCCTGGAAACCCGCCACGATAACCACGTTGCCCTTCTTGAGTTCCCCGGTTATGCGCTGCGGCTCAATGCCGGTGATGTGCGCTTTGCTGTAGACGCCGTCAGTGTGAATGCCCGCCTGAAGGCCGGTGAGGCTCAGTGCGCTGCAGCCGATGGACTTCAGCGTCATCGCGAGGAGCGTGCTCGACACGATCTCGCCGGTCGAAAGCAGGACGTCCATCTCCCTCTCATCGGGCCGTTCCACGAGCTGATGGGCGAGCGCGATGAGATCGTCCGTCGTGTCCCCCATGGCGGACACCACCACGACTACTTCGTTCCCGCCGTCATGTGCCCGTGCGACGCGTCTCGCAACGTTGCGGATGCGGTCGGCATCGGCGACCGAACTGCCGCCGTACTTCTGAACAATCAGAGCCATGTGAGAACCCCTCAAGAGACGAAACGGGCCATCAGGCTGGCGCCGTCTTCGACAAAGAGACCGACGCGAGCAGCCTCGCGCTCGGTGAATCGCGAGCCGCCATTCGGTCGAACACCCGAGCCCCACAAGAGGAAGGGGACCGGCTCGGCGACGTGCGTCTGCACCCTGATAGGTGTCGGATGGTCCGGCGCAATCATGACGCGCACGTTCTTGCTGCCCAGCGAACGAAGCACAGAGACCATCTCCGCGTCGATGCATTCGATGGCACGCACCTTGTCGTCAATCGAGCCGTCGTGCCCGGCTTCGTCCGGCGCTTCGACGTGCGCGACGACCAGGTCGTGTGCTTCAAGCGCCTGCAACGAGCCCCGCATCTGAGCCGAGTAGTCGTTGTGAATATCGCCGGTCACGCCCGGGATGGCGAGAACGCGCATGTCGAGCATCTTAGCAAGCCCGAGCAGCAAGTCAACTCCGGAGGAGAGAGCAGCGTTCAGCCCGTATGTCTCCTGGAACGACGGCATCGCGGGTATCATCCCGCTGCCCCAGAACAGCCAGATCATGTTGGCGGGCAGGTCGCCGCGGGCGATGCGCCGCTCGTTGACCGGATGATGCGCGAGGACGTCAACCGAGCGCCGCATCAGGTCGCAAAGGTACTCGCTGCCCTGGCCCGAGGGAAGATACTTCTCGACAAGTCCGCCGGGGATATCGTGCGCCGGCGTGCAGAGGGCATCGAGCGTCTCTTCGTGACCGCGTATCTTGCAGATGTGCCGGTAGCTTATGCCCGGATAGAAGCTGACCTCGGCGCTTCCCAGGGACTGGTCCAGGGAGCGGACCAGTGCGTGTGCTTCCTCGTTGCTGATGTAGCCGGAGCTGTAGCTCTCCATGGCGCCATCACGCACGCTGACGAGGTTGCAGCGGAAGACGGCTTCGCCCTCGCCCACGGGGATCTCCATGCTCCGGGCCTCGATGGAGCCGCGTCCGCGGTAGTACCGTCGCGGATCGTAGCCGAGGAGCGACATGCAGGCGCATGCGCTGCTCGGCTCCATGCCGACCGGCACAGTGCGAACCAGCCCGCAGCTGCCCTCGAGCGCCACGGCGTCAAGGTGGGGCGTGCGCGCCAGCTCGAGGCATGTCTTTCCGTCGTGAGACGGCAGGGCCCAGCCGGCGGCTCCATCCATGATGAGGACGAAATACTTCATACTTGCCTGGGCTCTCGAAGCACTCTATAATAGCACGGTCACACGGGGCGTAGCGCAGTCTGGTAGCGCGCAGCGTTCGGGACGCTGAGGCCGGAGGTTCGAGTCCTCTCGCCCCGACTTGTCCCCCCTCCCTTGGCTCCCTCATCTTCTTCGCGGTTGTTTCTCAAGTCGTTCGCAGGTAGAAGGCCCTTTCAACCCTATGGTAGAATGCGCGCCTGTATGGCGTGACATAACCGAAGGAGGACCGATGGCTCTCAAGACCCCGGAGCAGTACAAGCAGGCGCTGAAGAAGCTGAAGCCGAACATGTACAAGTTCGGCAAACTCATCCAGGACGTCACCACCGATCCCAACACCCGGCGAACCGTCGAAGGGCATGCTCAACTCTACGCGGCCGCACTCGACCCCCAGTACTCGGACATCTTCTCCACGGTCTCCCACCTCACCGGCGACAAGGTGTCCCGGTACCTTTCCGTCAACCAGTCCGCAGAGGACATGATCGCTAACTGCAAGATGAAGCGAGCCGCCTATCATCTGACCGGCACCTGCACCGGTGGAAGGTGCGCCGGCTACAACGCGCTCAACTCGATGTGGGTCACCACCTATGAGATGGACCACGAGATGGGCACGGACTACCACAAGCGGCTGGCTGACTGGCTCAGGTTCGCCCAGGATAACGACATCACGGTGTCGGGCGCCCTCAGCGACCCGAAGGGAAACCGCGCGCTGAATCCTTCGCAGCAGGAAGACCCGGATATGAACGTCCACATCGTCGATGTCAGAGACAACGGCATCGTGGTGAAGGGCGCCAAGATCATGATTTGCGGCACGGCCGCCGCACAGGAGATCTTCGTGCTTCCGGGGTCCGGCTACCGGGAAGCCGACAAGGCCTACGCCGTCTCGTTCGTGATTCCGAAGGATACGGCTGGTCTCACCATCGTTGAGGCGCGCCGGCCCAGCGACACGCGAGAACTTGAGGAAGGCTTCGATGCGCCGGTCGAGATCGGCGGCATCACGCAGGCATACCTGTTCTTCGAGGACGTGTTTGTTCCGAAGGAGCGGGTGTTCCTGGCGGGTGAGTTCAAGTTCGCTGGTGCTGCGGTCATGAACTTCATCGCCCCCTACCGCGCCGCCATCGGCGGTTGCGTGGCCGGCCAGGGTGACGTCATGGCCGGCGCCGCGGCGCTCATCGCGCGTGCGAACGGTCTCTCCACCAAGGCATTCAACGAGAAGCTCACGCAGATGTACGTCAACAATGAGACCACATTCGGGATGGGCGTCGCCGCGTCGGCTCTCGGCAAGAAGCACCCCTCGGGCGAGTGGCTCACGGACCCGTTGCTCGCGAACATCAACAAGGTCCACGTGGCGACTCTGCCCTACGAGACGAAGCGACTCACCCAGGAAATCGCGGGCGGCATCGGAGAGACAGGGTGCATGCCCTCGTACGTTGACTTCAACAACCCCGCCTATGGTCGCCTTGTACAGAAGTACCTGAAGGCTGCCTCAAGTGCCGAATCGCGCGTCAAGATAGCGCGGCTCATCGAGTGGCTCACGCTCGGCGCAGGTGTGCCGGGATGCATGCACGGTGGTGGCTCTCCTGACGGCGCCAAGATAGTGATCAGAGGCAATGCCGGCCTTGACAGGTCCATCGAGTATGCTCGCCGCCTCATCGGTCTCACGGAGGCCATCGAGGAGCCGGTGGTCAAGAAGTAGGCTCCCCGGATATGTCCGGCGTTCGTCGCATCGCGCCCGCCCGGGAGACGAGCGGGCGACGTGCGCGTTGAAGTGCTCGCAGGAGATGCGGCAGGCACCCTTGAGGGATTGACGAGGAATCGAGACATTCTGAAAAGGAGGATGTTCAGACATGGGTAAGTTCCCCTATTTCACCGAGGTTCACGATGAGATCCGGGAGATCGCGAAGGGGGCGGCCGAGGAGTTCAAGAAGACCGCCGTCGAGGCCGACAGGAAGCACGACTACAAGATCATCGAGAAGAACCTGAAGCGGCTCGCGGAGCTCAATCTCATCGGCATCCACATACCGACGGAGTACGGAGGCGAAGGCCTGGACTTCGTCGGTCACTGCGTCGCCCTGGAGGAGATCGCCAAGGGCTGCCTGTCCACCGCCTTCTCGTTCAACACGCAGCGCCTGGCCATGGATGCCATCAGACTGGGCGGCACCGATGACCAGAAGAAGAAGTACCTCATCCCCGCTTGCGCCGGCTCCATCGTCTCGTTCGCGACGACTGAGCCGGAAGCCGGCTCCGACGTCGCGTCGATGAAGACCACCGCCGTCAAGGACGGCGATTCGTGGGTCATCAACGGCAGCAAGCACTACATCACCAACGCCATGATCGCCGATGCTCACGTGCTCGTCGCCAAGACGAGCGCCCCCGACGCGCAGAAGCTGGAGTTCACCGCGTTCATCGTTGACACCGGCAACCCCGGTCTCAAGATGAGCAAGGTCGAGGACAAGATGGGCGCGACCGCATCCCCGACGACCGAGTACTTCCTCGAGAACTGCCGCGTGAAGGATGCCGCTGTCCTGGGCAAGGTCGGCGCCGGCATGCCTCTGGCGCTGTCCGCACTCGAGATTGCCCGGATCGGCATCGGGACCCAGGGCCTGGGCCTCATGCAGGTAGCGCTTGAGCAGGCCATCGCCTACGCCAAGGAGCGAGTGCAGTTCGGCAAGCCCATCATCAAGAACCAGGCCATCCAGTTCCACATCGCGAACATGGCCTCCCGCGTGGAGATCGCGCGCAACCTCCTGTACCATGCCGCATGGCTGAAGGATCAGAACCTGCCGGCGGGCAAGGAGGCGGCGATCGCCAAGCTGTTTGCCACCGAAGAGTGCACCTGGGTGTGCAACATGGCCATGAACATCCTCTGCGGTCCCGGCTACACGACCGACTACCCGGTGGAGCGGTTCTTCCGGGACGCCAAGGTGCTCGAGATGGGTGGCGGCACGTCCGAAATCATGCGCATCATCATCTCCCGGGAAGAGGTGGGCAAGATCTAGGCGGCTTGCCTCCTGCCCGCGACCGCCCGCCGGATATCCGGCGGAGCGCCTGTCGAGGAGAGTCCGCGGGGCGCCGGTTCAGCGGCGCCCCGCTCAAGGGCAGAGGTGGCAACGCCAGAGAAGGAGGTGAGCTCAGTTGCATATCATCGTTCTGGCAAAACAAGTTCCTGACATCGAGAAGGTCCAGTTCATCAAGGAGAAGGGATGGGTGGACCGGAAGTCTGCCGACGCCGAGATCAACCCGTTCGACCTCAATGCGCTGGAGGCAGCGCAGCAGATGAAGGAGAAGCTGGGTGCTACGGTAACGGTCATCAGCATGGGCCCCGCGTCGGCGGAGGCTGTTCTGCGTGAATCCATCGCACGTGACGCCGACCGCGGCATCCTGCTGACCGACGAGGCGCTTGCCGGCGCCGACACCCTCGCCACCTCGTACGCGCTCGCTGCCGCAATCAGGAAGCTCGGCGCGTTCGACCTCATACTCTGCGGTGAGAAGACGGTGGACGGCGACACCGGTCAGGTCGGCCCTTCGGTCGCCGAGCGACTCGGCATTCCGCATCTCTCTTTTGTCTCGGAGCTCAGTGAGGCGACGGCCGACAAGGTCGTCGCCGTCGTCGAGACCGCTTCGGGTTCACTCAAGGTCGAGGCCGGGTTCCCCCTTCTCATCGCGGGCACGAAGGAGCTGAATTCTCCCAGGCTGCCGACTCTGAAGGACAAGCTCCGTGCACGCAAGGCGGAGGTCGAGAAGTGGAGCGCAGCCGACCTTGCGGCCGACGCGGCGAAGCTCGGTTGCAGCGGGTCGCCAACGTGGGTGGAGCGCATATCCGTGCCTCCCGAGAAGAAGCGCAAGGGGGAGGTCCTCAAGGGTGAGGACGCGTCCGCCAGACTGATCGCAGCACTCGACAAAGACGGGCTGCTGAAAGGGTAGTGCGATGGAGAAGAGAAGCGTTCTCGTCTACGCCGAACAAGAGGGTGGCAAGCTGCACCCCATCTGCTTCGAGTTGCTTGGCAAAGCACGCGAGGTAGCCGACAAGACCGGAGGCGCCGTCGCCTGCGCTCTGCTTGGCTCCGGTGTGTCAGGGCTGGCGCAGGACCTCGTCGCGCACGGCGCCGACACGGTGTACGTCTTCGACGACCCGTCGCTCGCCACCTTCGATGCGCTGGCGTACAAGCAGAACCTCGCGCCGCTCGTGAAGGAGTTCGGGCCCAGCCTGGTTCTCTTCGGCGCCACCTTCAGCGGCAAGTCGCTGGCTCCGCGCGTTGCCACCGCCCTTGAGGCAGGTCTCACCTCGAACTGCACGGCCGTCGAGCTGCAGGATGACGGCTCGCTGCTGCAGGTCCGGCCTGCGTTCACCGGCAACTTCCTCGCCCACGTGAAGACGAAGTCCTCACCGGCCATGGTCTCCGTGCGCTACCGTGCGCTGGAGGCGACGGTGAGGGACGCCTCGCGCAAGGGCCAGGTGGTGAAGAGGGAGGTTGCGAAGTTCCCGAGCCAGATTAAAGTCCTCGGCAAGGGCGCTCCGAAAGAGGCCAGCATCGCAGCAGCCGACGTCGTCGTTTGCGCCGGCCGCGGCCTGAAGAAGGCCGAGGACTTCGCCCTGGTGAAGCGGCTTGCCGACGCCCTTGGCGGCGTCGTCGGAGCCACGCGGCCTCTGGTGGACGACGGCTGGATAAGCAAGGACCACCAGGTCGGCTTCAGCGGCACGATCGTGAAGCCCAAGCTCTACATCGGCGTGGGCGTTTCAGGCTCGCCGCAGCATCTCGCCGGCATGCGTGAATCCGGCACCATCGTCGCCATCAACTCCGACCCGTCGGTCGCGCTCTTCCGCATCGCGGACTACGCGGTCGTGGGCGACATGTACGAGGTTATCCCTCAGCTTCTCGAGAAGCTGGGCAAGTAGCTCTCGGCCTCGGGAGAAACGAAGAGGGGCAGGCGGTGTCGCCTGCCCCTCTTCTCGTTCTATCAGCGTCGACGAGCGCTGCTACGCTCGTGCGCCGGCCCAGAGGCTATCCGTGCCGAACGCCTCGCCGGCGAGTTTGGTCTTCAGCGTATCGACGAGATTCTCGACCGGCAGGCGTATCTGCGCGAGCGAATCCCTGTCACGTATGGTCACCTGGTTGTCCTCCAGGGACTCGAAGTCTATCGTGACGCAGAACGGCGTGCCAATCTCATCCTGCCGGCGGTAGCGGCGGCCTATGCTCTGCGTGTCATCGTACTCGGTGGCGAAGCTGTGCCTCAGCTTGTCATTCACCTCTCTCGCCATCGGGCTAAGGCGCTCGTTCTTGCTCAGTGGCAGCACCGCCACCTTCACCGGCGCGAGCGCCGGGTGCAGCTTCAGCACAGTGCGAACGGCGCCCTCGACCTCTTCCTCCGTATACGCATCCGCCAGGAACGCCAGGGCCGACCGGTCCGCTCCTGCCGACGGCTCGATGACATAAGGCAGGAATCTCTCGTTCGTCTGTGTGTCGAAGTAGCTCAGGTCCTTGCCGCTGAACTTCGAATGCTGCCTGAGGTCGAAATCGGTGCGGTTCGCGATGCCCTCCAGCTCGGACCAGCCGATGGGGAAGAGGTACTCCACGTCGACGCAGGCCTTCGCGTAGTGGGCAAGCTCGTCCTTCGCGTGCTCGCGCATCCTCAGATTCTCCGGGCGCATGCCGAGAGAGGTGTACCACTTGTAGCGCTCGTCGGCCCAGTAGCGGAACCATTCCTCGTCGGTGCCCGGCTTCACAAAGAACTCCATCTCCATCTGCTCGAACTCGCGCGTCCGGAAGGTGAAGTTGCCGGGCGTGATTTCGTTGCGGAACGACTTACCGATCTGTGCGATGCCCAGGGGCAGCCGCTTGCGGGAGGTCGTCACGACGTTCTCAAAGTTCACGAAGATGCCCTGGGCTGTCTCCGGCCTGAGGAACACGACCGCTGCGTCGTCCTCGACCGCTCCCATGAAGGTCTTGAACATCAGGTTGAAGTTCCGCGGGGCCGTCAACTCGCCGCCGCACGAGGGGCACGCCTGCTTCTCGAGCTGGTCAGCACGCCACCGCATATGGCACACCTTGCACTCGACCAGCGGGTCACTGAAGCTCTCGACGTGCCCGCTTGCCTTCCACACCGTCGGATGCATCATGATGCTGCAGTCGAGGCCCACGACGTCGTCGCGAGTCTCCACCATGCTGCGCCACCAGGCATTCTTCACGTTGCGCTTGAACTCGACGCCAACCGGGCCGTAGTCCCAGCAACTGGCAAGCCCGCCGTAGATCTCGCTGCTCTGGAAGATGAATCCCCGTCTCTTGCAGAGAGAGACGAGCTTGTCCATGGTTACTGCTTCTGACATAAGTGGAGCACCTCCAAGCGTGCAAGGTTAGCAGCTTGGCCCGTGCGGCGCAAAGGCGCGCCAGTGTCCGGCGCCACCGCTGTGCTACTTCGCGAGCGAGTGAGCGAACGCCTGCCCGGTTCGGAGCACCGAGCCTATGAGCCGGTCGTCCGGCTCGAACTTGGCGTAGACGACGTTGGTGCTGGATGTGAAGGAGAGATGCTTGATCATCGAGTAGTCGTCCGCCCTGATGGACTGGGCCCAGTCCGTCAGCGCTTTCTCGCCCCTGGAATCCAGGAACAGCACCTGGAACTCAACCCCTCCCAGCATGACCTCTTTCCGATTGAATTGCTCGATGCGGTCGATGCCTGAGGGGATGAATCGATACTGCCCCTTCTGGATGAGATGCGCCTCCCCGGGAAGGTTCCGCTTGCTTTCAATGACCATGTAGAACTTGTCGTGAGGCATGGTGAACCGGGACACGGGCAGGTACATGATGCTCATCCGCGGCTTCAGATGGAGCGTTATCTTGATCGCCTTGATGATCTCGTCCTTGACCTTGAAGTCGCCCTTGTAGCCGATGTAGCCGCCTATCCAGGTGTACTGCTGATCCTGAGGCTTGATCTCCGCCTCCGCCGCTGCGGCATAGGCCTTCATCAGGGCCACGTTGCGGCGCCGCCCGATGAAGTAGGCGGCAGTCGTGCCCAGCGCAGCGACGATGATGAGTGGCATGATCCACGTATTCATGTCTCAGAAACCTCTCTCCGTGTCGCCAGTCTACCACGGACGCCGCTTCGCGGCTCAGGCGGGACGCTGCCCGGGAATCCACTCCCGGAAATCCAGCTTCCCGGTCAAGAGCTGAAGCGCGTCGATGCCGACCGGTTCGGCCGACGTGTACGGCAGGGTCCTCGCCGGCAATCCGAGCACCCGGACGATGTCCTTCACCGTCTCCTCATCCGTCGGCTTCAGTCCCACCTTGTTGACAATCACCGGGCCGATCGGCATGCCCAGCTTGCCAAGTGTCTCCAGTGCACGTTGCGTCTCGAAGAGCGAGAGCCTGTCAGGGTTCATCACGGGCATCACCCGGGACTGGGACGCGTCGGCCTGGAGAGCGGAGAGTCGCCGCATGCGATCGACGTAGTCCTTCAACTCTCCCATCACCCCGTCGCTCTTCTCGTCCGACGGCAGCTTCTGCTCGACGCCGTCGACGACGTACTTCCGTTCTCCGTGGATATTCCTCATCACCTGGCGCCTGTCCAGTATCTCGCGGCGCAGCGTGGTGAGGCGTTCGCCCCACAAGAGCGACACCCTGGGCAACGCCAGCACGCGGAGCGTGAGCCCCGTGGGAGGGGTGTCGAACACGACCAGGTCGTAGCGCCCTTCGGCCGTGCTCAGGAGACTCTCCATCGTCTCCAGCGTCGCGTACTCCTCGATGCCCGGGGACAGCTTCAGAGCGTCCAGATACCCTTCAAGGTTGATGGCCTTGAGATATCCATACATGCTTTGCAGCCTCTGGGTGCTGTCGGCCAGGTAGCGCTCGATGGCCGCGTCCATGTCCACCTCGACGGCCCAGAGGTTCGAAGAGATCTCCCTGGGGTCACCCGAGAGCGTGAGGCCGAGCACGTCGCCCAGGTTGTGGGCGGGGTCGAGAGAGACGACCAGCGTCAGCCGCTCCCGGGAAGCCTGGAGAGCAAGGCCGGCGGCGCAGGTCGTCTTGCCGACGCCGCCCTTGCCGACTGAGTACACGATTCTGGGCGCCATTCAGTCCGCTTTCAGTCGATGAACATGCCGGCGATCTCGCCCGTTATGTCATCGAGGTCGCCCGCCCTGCGGCTCATGACGTGCAACTCTCTCACCATGTGAGGCATGAGCCGCAGGGACAGATCCGACGGGGGGCTCGGAAGCCCCACGAACGAGCTGAACAGAAGCAGGGCTAAGATGTTCTCCATTTCCCTGAGTTCGAATTCCACGTACTCAGTGGAATGGGATCTTAGCCCGCTTCCGAATCCTCTTAGGAACTCTACCAGTGCCTTGAGAATCAATACGTTGCTACTTCGAACTCTTCAGCGCGCCGATCGCCTCGATGAGGAGGATGACCGCCAGCACCACCAGAATGGCCATGAAGCCCATGGTGAGCGGGCTGGCCGAGCCGGCCATGGTCATCAAGTACCAGATCATCGCGGCAAAAACGGTGATCCACAGGAAGAACGCCGGGATGAGCGTGAGCCAGCACTTCTTCCCATTGCGCAGGATCTTGGTCGAGAAGACACATGCGGTCATGAGGGCGACTGCAGCCAGCATCTGGTTCGCCGCGCCGAACGCAGCCCAGATTGCCGAGAAGATGCCACCCGTCGTCGCTACGTACACGCCCAGACTGCCGGCGATGATGGAAGCCACCCACCGGTTGGTGAAGAACTTGTAGCCCCCGCTCGACTGGCTTGCGGGGCTGACAATGCGGCCCCAGAAGTCCTGCCAGGCGAACCGCCCAAGCCGGCAGGTTGTGTCGAGTGACGTCAGAGCAAACGCGCACACGACCAGCGACGCGAAGGTGGTGCCGAAAGACACCGACATGCCGAACGCCTCATTGCACCCCATCGCATACGCCGTGCTGAACTGAGGAATGCCCAGCACCGTCCAGCCCGCTGCGCCGACATCTGCTGCGGTCTTCTTCGCAACCTCCAGGCCGAAGGCGCCAAGAGAGGCAACGACGATGGACGCGAGGAAGCCCTCGGTCAGCATCGCACCGTAGCCGATGCGCAGTGCATCCATCTCGTTGTTGAGCATCTTGGACGTCGTGCCCGAGCCGACGATCGCGTGGAAGCCCGAGAGAGAGCCGCACGCGATGACCAGCGGGACAGTCGGCCAGAACGGGGACGGCTTGCCGCCGATGAGGACCGCGCTGAAGTCAGTGAACGCGGGCCAGGTCAGCGGTTTGTTGATGATGAGGAACGCCACACCGCCGAGCACAAGGAAGGCAACCAGCAGATAGGCGTTGAGGTAATCCCGGGGCTGCAACAGGATGGTAACCGGCAACGCCGCCGCAAGGATGATGTAGATGAGCAGCACCCAGCGCCAGACACCCGCTTCAGCCTTCAGGGGGTAGGACAGTGAGAAGATGATTGCTGCTATCAGCAGCACCAGGCCGAGGATGGTCATGGCCGTCAGGTTCTGCTTCTTCCAGTAGAGCAGGTAGCCGATGAGGACGGCGATGAAGATGAAGAGGATGGACGCCATCGCCACGGCAGGTACGCCAACGAAGCTGTTCATCACCACGTTCGTGAACGCGGCGATGATGAGGACCATCGCGATGTAGACGAAGATGCCGAAGATAACGGACACCCTCGGCTTCATCACTTCGCCGGCAACCCACTGGACGGACCGGCCGTCATACCGGATGGAGGCAACCAGCGCCATGAAGTCATGCACAGCGCCGATAAAGGCATTGCCGAACCAGATCCAGAGGATGGCAGCGCCCCAGCCCCAGGTAACGCCCTGAATGGGGCCGACGATGGGGCCTGCGCCCGCGATGGATGCGAAGTGGTGGCCGAAGACTACCGGCCATTTGCTCGGCACGTAGTCCACGCCATCATACAGCCGGTGAGCAGGAGTCTTCGCAGTGGCATCGAGCTTCGCCACGTTCTTGGCGATGCGCTTGCCGTAGAGGAAGTACACGGCCACGTAGATAACAAGCGCGCATACGACTAACAGAGTGGTACTCAACTGCTCTCACCTCCTTCCCAGGAAATGGGGATCGCCAGGAAGCCTTGGAGAGGAACGCCGTGCGCCGATGCTGCTACATAGGCCTCACCTCCGCCAGTCGCCGCTTCACGTGCCTATCGCGACACGATGTACAGCCGGAGTCATACTAATTCTGGTCCGCCCGTTTGTCAATAGGTTTGGCCTGCCCGCGCTGCAACGACGGATGCGGCGACACGCCGCCCCGTCCCGGTCCGCGTGCAGCGGCAGGAGCCCCATGCTATACTGGCCGAACCCGGTCTTCGTGCTTTCCCCGCGTATACGCAACCGCGCCGACGGACTGATGGAGGCGCAGGCATGCAGGATAGGAGCGTAGTCGACCAGCTCAGGTCCCTGTTCACGGACACGGTGCTGTCCCTGGCGGATGCGTACCTTGCAACGCGTCGCTCTTTGCGCTGGTCCGCCGAGGTCGCCACGCTGACTGCGGCCGGACAGTCGTACGCCCTGGATACGATTCGGAGCATCTTCCTCGTCGGCGCCGGCAAGGCCGGCGTCTCGATGGCACGGGCGGTGGTCGACACGCTGAGGGAAGACGACCGGCTCTGGGGCAGATTCGCCGGCGGGACGGTGAATGTGTACCGGGACCAGGCACAGGAAAGCATACCCGGAGTCACGCTGTTTGCTGCCGACCACCCGAATCCGAATGACGGCAGCGTGGCCGGAGCCCGCGCGGCGCTGCATCTCCTGTCAAAGGCCCGTGCGGGGGACCTCGTCGTGGCCGTCATCTCCGGCGGAGGTTCGTCGCTTCTGACGCTGCCGCAGGACGGTATCTGTCTCGATGAGTTCCGCGCGACGAATCGGGCGCTGGTCACGGGCGGAGCAACCATCCAGGAGATCAACACGGTGCGCAAGCACCTTTCTCTGGTGAAGGGAGGACGCCTTCGGCTGGCGGCCCCCGAAGCCGAGTTCGTCACGCTGGTGCTATCAGACGTCATCGGCGACGACCTGTCCAGCATCGCATCGGGCCCGACCGTGCCTGATGCGACGACATGCCGCGACGCCATCGCCGTGCTGGAACGCCATCACCTCTGGGACCGTATCCCGGAATCCTCCCGGGCGTGCCTCCTGCGCGGCGACCCGGATGAAGCCGGGCGGGCGAAGCTCTGGCAAGAGCGGCTGCTGCTGCACACACACAGCGTTATCGTTGCCTCGAACGCGGTAGTGTTATCCTCGCTTCGAGCTATCCTGTCAGCCCCGGAGCACAAGCCGATGTTCCCGCGGGTCTGGGTAGATGAGGAACCGGTGACCGGGCCGGTCGACGAAGCGGTCGCACGGCACCACGCTCGCGCTACCGAGCTCTCGGGTCCCCGAGGCGAGCGCACGCTCCTCGTGTGCGGAGGGGAACCGGTAGTAAGGGTGCCCGCCGACGCGACCGGTACGGGCGGCAGGATGCTGCACTACGCGCTTCTCGCCGCGCAGAGAATCGCGAACACGGAGTGGACGGTCCTTGCGTCCGGCACGGACGGCATCGACGGAACTTCGCCGGCGGCGGGAGCGATCGTCACAGGGCAGACGGCCCCTCTGGCGGAATCGCATGGGCTCTCTCCGGCCTCCTACCTGGCGGCCTTTGACTCGTTCGGGTTCTTCAGGGAGCTTGAGTCGCGCACGGGGCATCGGGCCCTTGTTGTGACCGGACCCACCGGCACAAATGTGAATGATATAATGCTGTGGTCGTTCTGATACATAACGCTTGTGCACGAGAGGAGAGCAGCCATGGAGCGAAAGGCAATCGTACTGAACAGCAAGGACAACGTAGCGACGGCGCTCGCGGACCTGAACGCGGGTGACAGCGTCGCACTCGAGATCGACAAGAAGCCTCTGTCCATCAAGCTCGTGAACCCCATCCAGTTCGGTCACAAGTTCAGCCTCGTGAATATCAAGGCCGGCACCACTATCCTCAAGTACGGTGAGGTCATCGGCGAGGCGACGAAGGACATCAAGGTCGGCGAGCACGT
>CAZLPP010000025.1:14519-29312 GCA_964561465.1 uncultured Dehalococcoidales bacterium | reverse complement strand
CTGGTCGGGGTGAGAGGATTTGAACCTCCGACCACCTGAACCCCATTCAGGTGCGCTACCAGGCTGCGCTACACCCCGTACCTGCCGACAAACGGTATGCTATCATATCGCCGTTCGTGCAACAATCATCCGCAAGGACCGAGGCCGTTCGAGAATGACGAAGAAGACACAGAGCACACACTCGCACCTCAATCTGTCAACCCACGCCACCTCCAGAATCGAGAGACAGGCGAGAATCCAGCGCTGGCTCGTAATCGGCAGCGCTGTCTTCCTCGGAGCCGTCGTGCTCGTGGTCGCCATCGGTCTCTACGTCGACCGGATAGCGCCGCGAAACGAAGTGGTGCTTGAGGTCAACGGCCGGGAGTTCACTCTGGGGTACTACACCGACGCGCTTGCGACCTACAGCAAAGGGCTGAGTGCAATCCAGCTCGCCACGGTGACCGACAGTCTGGCGACGCAGATTGCCCGTGAGGAGATCGTGCGACAGGGCGCGGCGGTCGAGGGCATCGTCCCCACCTCTGCAGAGATCAAGGACATTCTGAAGAAGCAGAATACGCCGGACAACGCCGCCACCAGAGACATGGTTGCGGCGTCCCTCGCCTCCACCGCGGTGCGGGAGCGCTACAAGGCTCAGCTTCCGTCCACCATGGAACAGGTGAGGTTCGAGATCATGCTCGTCGAGAGCAGGCCGGTTGCGGCCGAGGTGGAGGCGGCGGTCGCTCGAGGGGAGCCGCTCACCGGCCTCGTTGAGCAGTACTCGGTGAACACCCAGATCCCGGTGACACAGGAGTACGTCCCCATCGAGCTACTCTCGAACACAGACGTGGCCAACATGTGCCGGACGCTCAGCCCGGGACAGACGGCCATAATCCTTGATGAGAAGACCGTGAAGACGGTCGGCTACTGGCTCATCGAGGTGGTGGACCGTGCTGACGATGGTTCGATACTGCCGAGAATCATGTTGCTCGGAACGAAGGAGGAGGCGCTCGCCGCGAAGGCGCGCCTCGCGACGGAGGACTTCGCCACGGTGGCGAAGGAGGTCTCTCAGTCCACGGTCACAGACGAGGGCGCTGAGCTCGACTGGCTTGCGCCGGAGGACGTCGTCACCGCCGCCTTCAACGAAGCCGCGTTCGCGCTGGAGCTCAATACCGTCAGCGAACCCATCAGAGACACCGAGGTACAGACCAGGGGCGGCTACTGGTTCGTCAGGCTGCTCGACCGCTCGGAGCAGACGCTTTCGGCAACAAACGCCGAGTCGCTGGCCGCCATGTCGGTCAACGAGTGGTACACTGCGCTGGCGGAAGTCGCCGTGACCGAGGTGAAGCTCACCGCGGCTCAGAAGACCTGGGCTATCGGACAGATCTCTTAGCGATATGATCAGGCAATGCGCGAGATAGGAGTCGGGCTTCTCGGGCTGGGCGTCGTCGGAAGCGAAGTCGCCAACGTGCTCCTGCAGCGCTCTTCCCGGCTGTCCGAACAGGTCGGCGCCGCTGTGTCACTGAGACGCGTCCTGGTGAGGGACGTGTCCAAGCCTCGCCCCTATCCCGTGCCCTCCGGGCTGCTGGTGACCGACCCTGAAGCCGTGCTCAACGCCCCCGACGTTGACATCGTCATAGAGCTCATCGGAGGCGAGGAGCCTGCCCACGAGTACATGCGTCGCGCCATTTCCAGGGGGAAGCACGTCGTCACCGCCAACAAGGAGGTCATCGCGAAGAACGGTTTCCGCCTTCTCTCGCTCGCCTCACAGCACGGCGTCGACCTCCGCTACGAGGCAAGCGTGGCAAGCGGCATTCCCATCCTCTCTCCGCTGCAGCAGGACCTCGCCGCAAACGAGATAGGAGCTATCCGCGCCATCGTCAACGGGACCACCAACTACATCCTGACCAGGATGGCGAAGGAAGGCATCGCCTACGGAGACGCGCTCCGACAGGCGCAGCAGCTCGGCTACGCCGAGTCGAATCCCGCGAACGACGTGGAGGGCATCGACGCCGCATACAAGCTGGCCATCCTTGCCAGCCTGGCCTTCCACACGCCCGTCAAGCCGTCAGCTATCTACCGCGAGGGCATCTCCACGCTGCATCCGCGTGATTTCACGTACGCTCAGGAGCTGGGCTACGCCGTGAAGCTGCTCGCGATTGCGAAGCAGCGCGGCTCCAGCATCGAGGCGCGAGTCCATCCCGCACTCGTGCCGCTCGACAACCAGTTGGCCACCGTCGACGGCGTCTACAACGCCATCCAGGTGGAGGGCGACCTGGTGGGCACTCTGGTCTTCTACGGTCGTGGCGCCGGCGGAGGGCCTACCTCCAGCACGGTCGTCGCCGACACCCTCACCATAGCGCGCACCATCGCCATGGGCGGTGCGGTGAGGCCGCGCATGGAGCTGAACCGTCGCATCCCCGTGACGCCGATGTCCGAGGTGCAGACGCGCTACTACTTCCGCCTTTCGGTCGGCGACCAGCCGGGAGTGCTGGCGCAGATTGCACGCGTTCTCGGCGACCAGAGCATCAGCATCTCGGCAGTCATTCAGAAAGAGCTGGACCCGGTGGCGCAGACCGCCGTCATCGTCATCCTCACACACCCGTCCGTCGAGAAGGCCGCGCAGACCGCCGCGGCGCAGATGGCGGCGCTGCCGTCCATCCGGCAGGTCGGCGCGCTCATCCGGGTTGAGCATTGAGTGCGTGCGACCGGTGAGGCACAATCCCCGGTCACGAGGAGCCATCAGACAGTGGAGAAACAAGGCGTTCTTGCCAGATACCGCTCTCTCCTCCCGGTCACACCCGCCACCCCCATCATTACGCTGGGCGAGGGCGACACACCCCTCGTCAGGTCGCAGACGCTTGAGAAGCAACTCGGCGTTGGAGAACTCTACTTCAAGCTCGAGGGCTGCAACCCGACCGGTTCGTTCAAAGACCGGGGCATGGTCGTGGCCGTGGCCAAAGCAGTCGAGAACGGCAGCAAACGCATCATCTGCGCATCCACCGGCAACACGAGCGCTGCCGCGGCGGCCTATGGCGCCCGCTTCGGACTCGAGACCATCGTGGTGATTCCGCAGGGCAAGATCGCGCTGGGCAAGCTGGCGCAGGCCATCGCCTACGGCGCGCGCATCGTCGAGGTCAAGGGCAACTTCGACGAAGCCTTGACCATCGTCAGGAAGCTGTCAGAGACGCACCCCGTGGCGCTGGTCAACTCCCTCAATCCGCACCGGATCGAGGGACAGAAGACGGCCGCTTTCGAGGTAGTCGATGTTCTCGGCGATGCCCCTGACTACCTCTTCATACCGGTCGGCAACGCCGGCAACATCACCGCCTACTGGAAGGGATTCGTGGAGTACCACACGCTCGGAAAGTCGAAAACCAGACCGCTCATGATGGGCTTCCAGGCCGCCGGCGCGGCGCCCATCGTCAAAGGCAAGCCTGTTGCCCACCCGCACACCATCGCGACAGCGATACGCATCGGCAATCCGGCGAGCTGGAAGAAGGCCGAGGCGGCGAGAGACGAATCCGGCGGCATCATCGATGCGGTCACGGACGACGAGATCATGGCGGCGTACCGGAGCATCGCGTCGCGCGAGGGCATCTTCATCGAGCCGGCTTCAGCAGCCTCGCTGGCCGGCCTCGTCAAGATGAGCACGCGGCTCGACCTGCGCCGTTCACGCGTCGTCTGCGTCTTCACCGGCCACGGGCTCAAAGACCCGGGCCTGCCTGCCAAGTACGCCGAGGCGCCGCTCCAGCTTCCCGCGGAGCTGACAGTTGTCGAGCGGGAGCTGTTCGGCTAGAGGGAAGAACGGTGCAGCACGACGCCATCAAGGACGCGACGAGGTCACTGCTCCAGGCGATAGGAGAAGACCCCGATCGTCAGGGGTTGCTCGAGACGCCTCGGCGCGTCGCCGAGATGTACGCCGAGCTCTTCTCCGGCATCGGGAAAGACCCGAGAGCAGAGCTCTCCGTGAGCTTCGACGAGGGCCACCAGGAGATGATCATCGTGCGGGATATCCCGTTCTACTCGATGTGCGAGCACCATCTCCTGCCGTTCTTCGGGGTAGCGCACGTAGGCTACATCCCGAGCACGCAGGGCAAGGTTGTGGGCATCAGCAAGCTTGCCAGAGCCGTGGACGTTGTGGCAAGGCGTCCCCAGTTGCAGGAACGGATGACCAGGCAGATCGCGGACGCCGTCTACGAGGCGCTCGAACCCGACGGCGCCGGCGTGGTCATCGAAGCCGAGCACCTCTGCATGGTCATGCGCGGCGTGCGGAAGCCCGGGAGCAGCATTGTCACCTCGGCGGTCAGGGGTTCCTTCAGAACCAGGGTCGCCACTCGCAACGAGTTCCTCGCCCTCATCCGCAGCAAGTAGGCGTTGGCCGTCCGGAACGGAACGCTACCCGAGCTACGTCGCAAGCGCCTCCCAGGTGACGTCGCCGAACCGGAAGACAGGGCCGTCGCGGCACACCTTGACGCGACCCCGCACTGAAGGAATCGAGCATGCATAGCAGGCGCCGACACCGCAGCCCATGCGCAACTCGAGGGAGACCTGCGCGTCGAGCAGCCGCTCGACGGCTGCCGGGTTGAGCGCGACTTCGGCCGGCGTGCTCCCCCCGTCGCTCTTGGCGGCGCACCGGTGCGCTGCCAGGCACATGCCCACCGGTCCACAGATGTAGACACGGTCGGCCCACTCCAGATGAGGCAGTGCTACCTCCAGCGCCATGCCGTGGATGCCGGCGGAGCCGTCATCCGTGGCCGTCAGGCGACGCGTGAACACTGATGGCTGTGCCTCCGCGTGCGGCAGGCGCCGCAGCGCGTCTCCCGGCTCATAGAGCTCTGCAGCGGTGCGCGCCCCCTGGACCAGAAGGACGTCGTGCGAGCCGGTGAGTCGCAACCCGAGAAAGCCAAGGGGCGCGATGCCAAATCCGCCGGCCAGCAGCAGCACACGCGAAGGGGCGGACGGGAGCGTGAAGCCGTTGCCCAGGGGACCGGTGACGCTCACAGCTTCGCCCACCTTCCGTGCCGCCAGCCAGGTCGTGCCCTGACCGGCAGCACGAAACAGCAGGGCGATGTGCCTGCCGTCTGAGGCGTGGACGCTCAGCGGCCGCCGCAGGGGCAGGTCGCCGCATCGCACCATGACGAACTGCCCGGGCTGCGCCGCCGACGCGATGTCCGGCGCCTCAAGGATGACGAGACCCGCATCCGGACCCGGTCGCGCGGTCGCCACCACATGCGCAGTCTGCTGAAACACTACTTCCTCCGCCTCACATACGTCTCCAGTCGCTCCACGCTGTACGGGCGACCGGAGGCGCTCACCGCATCGAGCGCCACCCGGAGTGTATCGAGCGACGTGTAGCACGGCATCCTGCGCTCGACCGCCGCCCGTCTGATGGCGAAGCCATCCTTCAACGCCAGCCTGCCGCCGGTCACCGTGTTCACAACCGCGTTCACCGACCGGCTCCGGATGACGTCCACGACGTTGGGATGGCCTTCGCTCAGCTTCTTCGTCACCATCTGCACGGGAAGGCCAAGCGCCGCAATCATGCCGGCGGTACCCTCCGTGGCGTAAAGGCCGTAGCCGAGCTCGTGCGCCTTCCTCACAAGCGGCACCGCCTCCGCCTTGTCCCGGTCGGCGATGCTGAGCAGCAAGCTCCCCTGGGGGCTGAGCATGAGGCCCGAGGCGATGAGTGACTTGATGAGCGCTCCCTGGAAATCGAAGTCTATGCCCATGACTTCGCCGGTCGACTTCATCTCGGGGCCGAGATAGTTGTCGACGCCGGTGAGCTTGGACATGGAGAACACGGGCGCCTTGATGCCGACCAGCCGGCTCTTGCGCCATAGTCCTCCCCGGTAGCCCTGCTCCTTGAGAGACATGCCCGCCATTATCTTCGTGGCGATCTTCACCATCGGCACTTCGGTGACCTTGGAGATGAACGGAACCGTGCGGCTGCCGCGGGGATTCACCTCGATGACGTAGACAGACGAACCTCCCGGTTCCCGTACGATGACCATCTGAACGTTGATGAGGCCCCTGACTCCCAGCGCAAGGCCGATGCGGGTGGTGTAGTCGACCATCGTGCTCACCTCGCCCTCGGTCAGGCCGACGCCAGGGTAGACGGCGATGGAGTCGCCGCTGTGTACGCCGGCGCGCTCGATGTGCTCCATCACGCCGGGGATGAGCACCTCCACACCGTCGCAGATGGCATCCACCTCAACTTCCTTGCCCATCATGTACTTGTCGATGAGCACGGGGTGCCCGCTGGCGAGGTCCAGCGCCTGGACCAGATACCGGATGAGCTCGCTCTCGTTGTAGACGATCTCCATGGCTCGACCACCGAGAACGTAGCTCGGCCGGACGAGCAGCGGATAGCCCAGGTTCTTGGAGACGCCGAGCCCTTCCTCGACGGACATGACGCCGGCGCCCGGCGGCTGCGGGATGCCCAGGCGGTCCATGAAATCCTCGAAGCGGCGGCGGTCCGACGCGATGTCGATGGGGTCGGCGCCGGAGCCGAAGATGGGGAGATTGGCGCGGGAGAGCGGGCCCGCGAGGTTGATGGCCGTCTGGCCGCCGAACTGCACAATGGAAGGAGACGCATCGGCGCCCTCGTGTTCGAGGATGTCGCGCATGCTCTCTTCGTCGAGCGCCTCGAAGTACAGCCGGTCGCTCGTATCGAAGTCCGTGGATACCGTCTCCGGGTTCGAGTTGACGATGATGCTCTTGATGCCGAGCTCCTGCAGCGCCCATGCCGAGTGGACACAGCAGTAGTCGAACTCGATGCCCTGGCCGATGCGGATGGGGCCGCTGCCGATGACGACTGCCTTCCGCTCCGCGAAGGGCACGGACTCGTTCTCGCTCTCGTACGTGCTGTAGAAGTACGGCGTCATGGCGTCGAACTCGGCCGCGCACGTATCCACCATCTTATACACCGGCGTAATCGACCATTGCTTCCGCAGCTCGCGCACCTGCTCCGGCAACCTGTCCGCGAGCACACCTATCATCACATCGGAGAAGCCCTTCCGCTTGGCGGCGCGAAGCAGCTCAGGGGTCAACTCGGAGGAGAGCAACTCCTTCTCGACGGCGAGGATGTTGCGCAGCTTGCTGATGAACCAGGGGTCGATGCCGGTGCGGCGGCACAGCTCATCATCCGAGGCGCCCTTCCGCAGCACGCCCATGAGCGCCCACAGTCGCTGGTCGTTCGGATGCAGCGGGTAGCCCTCGATGCCGGACTCCTTGCCCCAGGCTGGGTCCTCCCAGAGCAGGGTCTTGCGGCCGACTTCAAGCGAGCGCACCGCCTTCTGCAGCGCCCCCTCGAACGTGCGTGCAATGGCCATGACCTCGCCCGTGGCCTTCATCTGGCTGCCGATGGCGCGGTCGCCCAGGGCGAACTTGTCGAACGGCCACCGCGGTATCTTCGCAACGATGTAGTCGATGGTCGGCTCGAACGACGCGAGAGTCTTGCCCGTGACCTTGTTGGCAATCTCATCGAGCCGCTTGCCGGTGGCTATCTTGGACGAGACGCGCGCAATCGGGTATCCGGTCGCCTTGCTGGCGAGCGCCGAGCTGCGGCTGACCCGGGGGTTCACCTCGATCACGTAGTACTGAGACTTCTCAACGCCCACCTGGTCAGGCGCCCAGTGACGGGCGACCATCGGGTGCGGCGTGAGGGCGAACTGGATGTTGCAGCCGCCTTCTATCCCCAGTGCGCGGATGATACGGATGCTGGCTGACCGCAGCATCTGGTACTCGCGGTCGGTCAGCGTCTGGCTCGGCGCGACCACGATGCTGTCACCCGTGTGAACGCCCATCGGGTCCATGTTCTCCATGCAGCAGACGATGATGCAGTTGTCCGCCTTGTCCCGCATGACCTCGAACTCGATCTCCTTCCACCCGGCAAGGCATTTCTCTACGAGCACTTCGCCACTCATAGCCGAGGACAGGCCGTTGGCGGTGATGGTCTCCAGCTCCTCCATCGTGTACGCCATGCCGCCGCCGCTGCCTCCAAGCGTGTATGACGGGCGTACGATGAGCGGCAAACCGATGGCATTCGCCAGCTCCTTGGCGCCCTCGACGGAGTGGACCGTCACGCTCTCCGGCACCGGTTCACCGATGCGCAGCAGCAGGTTCTTGAACAGTGACCGCTCCTCGGCGTCTTTGATGGTCTGGATGGGGGTGCCAAGCGAACGAACGTTGTAGCGGTCGAGGACACCCGCGTCCGCCAGCTCCACCGCCAGATTCAGGCCTGTCTGTCCTCCGAGCGTCGGGAGCAGACCATCCGGCCGCTCCTTCTGGATGATTCGCTCGAGCACCTCAACGGTCAGCGGCTCGATGTAGACCACGTCCGCGATGCCCAGATCGGTCATGATGGTGGCCGGATTGGAGTTGACCAGAACGGTGGAGATGCCCTCCTCGCGCAGCGCGCGGCACGCCTGGGTGCCGGAGTAGTCAAACTCCGCCGCCTGCCCGATGACGATGGGGCCCGAACCGATGACGAGCACTTTGGACGGTCGTTCCATATCCACACTCCTACTCTGCGTTGGGGTGAGGTTGCAGCAGCCCACTGGACGCTGGTTGCGAGACTGACAACGCACCGCCCGTGCAACGGGATGCCAGGTCGCCGGAGCAATACACACAACAACCGTTGACATACGTGGCGAGGACGCGCCCGCGCAGTCGACGGCCTTCAAACGCGGAGTTCTTCCCCATGGAGACGAACTTCGCCCCCTCCACGGTCCAGCGAGTCTCCGGGTCGAACAGCACCAGCTCGGCAGGGCGGCCGGGCAGCAGCATGAAGGCCGGCGAATTACGCCCGAGCACTGCAGCCGGACCGGCAGTCAGGCATCGCACTATCTGCGTGAGAGTCAGAGGTCCCTGCTCGCTCAGCGTCAGCATGACCGCCAGCGCGGTCTCGAATCCGCTGATGCCGAAGGCGACGCGATCGGGAGAACCGGCCTTGTCGGCCGCGGCATGTGGCGCGTGGTCGGTCGCTATGGCGTCGACCGTGCCGTCCGCGAGGCCGCGGACCACGGCAGCAGCATCGCCGGCCGTGCGCAGCGGAGGGTTGACCTTGGCCAGCGGGTTGAAATGCGCCGCCCCGTCGCTGCCACGGGACATCGCATCGGCATCAGTCAGCATCATGTGGTGCGGAGTCCCTTCGGCTGTCACACGGACGCCCCCGTCACGGGCCCGCTTCACCATGTCGACGGCCGCGGCTGTTGTGATGTGCGCGATGTGCACATGACCGCCGGTGAGGCGCGCCAGCGCGATGTCACGTTCGACGGCGACGTCCTCCGCCGCGGCGGGCATACCGGGCAGGCCCAGCCGCCGGGAAACCTCGCCTTCGTGCATCACCCCTCCCGCCACCATCCCTCCATCCTGGGCGTGGTCGATGACCGGCAGGCCGAGCGGCCGGCAGGCCTCAAGGGCGCCGCGCATGACGTCGGCACTGCCGACGTAGTCGCCATCGTCGCTGAATCCGACCACGCCTCTCCCGGCAAGCGCCCGGAAGTCCACGGTCGTCGCGCCCTTTCGTCCGAGCGTCACCGCGGCGATGGGCAACACGCGAACGCGAGCCGACCCCGACAATCGGCGTCGAAGCACGCCCAGATGCTCAACACTGTCGATAGCCGGGTCCGTGTTCGGCATGCAGCAGACCGTTCCGAAGCCGCCCGCGGCTGCCGCGGCGGTGCCGGATGCGATCGTCTCCTTCGTCTCATAGCCAGGCTCGCGCAAGTGGCAGTGGAGGTCGATGAAGGCCGGAGCAAGCACGAGGCCGTGGCAATCGATGTGGAGCGCCCCGTCAGCGTCAGCCGGGTCGGCGTGGACGATGTGGCCGTCGCGAACCAGCAGGTCGCCCACACGGTCGACGCCGTTTCCGGGGTCGAGCACCCTGGCATCGTGAAAGACAATCGTCTGAGTCGTCATGTCAGTGCTTCAGGCATCCGCCCCCGCGTGGAAACCCTGAGCCTCCGCGGACGGGGCGGAATCGAAGAGGAGCAGGTTCTCCTCACGGATGGCCGCGGCCCATCGACTGGTCGCCGGGTGGTACTTCCGGCGGCTGGAAGGCTCGTCGTAGCCCTCGGCGGTGGCCACCACAGCCGCGACCACCTCGTGGTCGCAGTACCTGCAACGAAGCCGCAGCGGAGTGCCGCGGACGATTGAGAAACGCTGCGGCAGGTACCTCTGTTCGGAGGGTTGGTTCGCGACGCAGCGCTCGTTGGGGCACTTGACGCCCGTATCGTGCATGTAGGGCTGATGCGCCACGGGCCGCCAGTCATCCTGCGGCCACTCACGCGGCTGCGGGACGGCAGGTGCGCGCCCCATGAGCAGCGAGATGAGCGCCATGCGGACAGGCACGCCGCGGTGCGCCTGTTTGAAGTACAGGCTACGCGGGTCTGAATCCATCTCGAGGGAGAGCTCGTCCACGCGCGGCAGCGGATGCAGGACGACGCTCTTCTCGAATCCTTTCGTGCGCAGAAGGCGGTGGTCGACCACCGGGTACCCGCCTGGCTTGCCTCCCGGCGCCGCCTGCAACCGCTCCTTCTGCAGGCGAGTGACATAGAGTGCATCGAGTCCACGGTCCAGCTCGACCTGCGCGGATATGTGCGGCAGCATGGCGAGCTGGTGAGGGCTACGCGGGGTAACGTACACGGCATCGACCGGCAGTACGCCCTCACCTTCCGCCTGCGAGAGGACGTCGCCGCGCACCAGCTCTCCGCCGTAGTCCGAGGCGAGCTTGCTCAGCACATAGTCGGGCGCCGCCAGTCCCGCGCCCGGCCTGAAGACGATGGTCGCGCCGAAGCGGGCCAGCGCCCAGGCGAGCGAATGGACGGTGCGCCCGTACTTGAGGTCACCCCACAATGCAATCCGCAGTCCCTGCAGCTCACCCCGCTCGCGCTGCAGCGTGAACAGGTCGCACAGCGTCTGAGTCGGGTGCTCGTGCCCTCCGTCACCGGCGTTGATGACGGGCACTCCGGCGTACTCGGCCAGAACCCTGGCCGCACCGTCCCAGGGATGCCGCATCACGATGAGGTCCGCATAGCCGCCTACGACCCGTGCCATGTCTGCAAGCGTCTCGCCCTTCGCCAGGGACGTCGCTCCGACATCGACGGCGCTGACAAGCTGGCCGCCCAGCCTCAGCATCGCCGTCTCGAAAGAGAGTCGTGTGCGGGTACTCGGTTCGAAGAAGAGACTGGCCATGATGAGCCCGCGACAGGTGTCCGTGTACCGTTCCCTGTGGTCGGCGGCATCGGCGGCCGCCGCCAGGATGAAGGCAAGCTCCTGATTGGACAGGTCGTCCACGCTGGCAACGCTTCGCCCGGCAAGCCCTGAGGCAACTTCCGCGAACCCGCTCACTCACTTCCTCCCTCGTCAGCCTCCGGGCTGACAATCGTCACTGCATCGAAACCGTCGGTCTCAGTGAGACAGACACGCACCAGCTCGTTGCGAGCGCTCGGGATGTTCTTGCCCACGTAGTCAGGTCGAATCGGCAGCTCCCTGTGCCCGCGGTCGACCAGGACGGCGAGCTGGATGCTCCGGGGCCGGCCCAGGTGCATAAGCGCGTCCATCGCCGCCCGGATAGTGCGCCCCGTGTACAGGACGTCGTCCACCAGGACCACATCGCGGTCGGCGACGGAGAACGGCAGGCTGTTGGGAGAAGCGACCAGCGTGCCCTGTGCCGCTCCTGCGCCGATGGACTCGGACGTGACATGCGCGGCCGCAGTCACATGAGCGTGATGCGCGCAAGAAGAGACTGCGACATCGTCGCGGTACGCACCCACGTCGAGTGGTCCGACTGGTACCGGGAGGTTCTCGTAGACGTCGATGGCGCGCTGCAGGCGCTGGGCGAGAGGCAGTCCACGTGTGCGGACGCCGACAAGAACGAGGGAATCAGCGCCGTGATTGCGCTCGAGAATCTCGTGCGCGACGCGGGCGAGAGCGCGGGAGATATCGGCGGCACTCAGCAACAGCTTCGCACTCAACCTCTTGCCTCACGTCCCGCGAGGGACACGAGACAACCCGTCCGACCACCACTCTGTCGAAGCCGTGAGTTCATAGCGCCCTTGTCAACCTCGCGGGGTTGAATTAAAGGTGAACCCATTCTATCACCCGGGAATCCCGAAACCAAGTGCTCGGGCGTTGCGCCCTCCCACGAACAGAGCGCTGCTGCTACAATGTCGCATCGTGTCCGACGCGACCCGCAAGAAGAGAGACCCGCGCCCGCTCCCCGTGACGGACCCGGAAGCTCAGCCGGCGCGTCACTGGAACGACGTTGCCCGGACCTGGAGCGGCGCCGAGCACGCGAACCCGATACTTGCCACCCACAAGCGCCGCGTCTATGCCGACCTGCTGGAGAGATGGACGCGTGGTCGCAAGCCGGCGCTCGCCCTGAAGACAGACCTCTTCGCGGAGGCGTTCAACGACGAGGAGTTCGTCTCCACCCTGGGCTGGCAGGAATCACTCGTCGGAATAGACATCTCGACCGGCGTGCTTCAGGCTGCGCGGCGCCGAGATTCCATCGGTCGGCTTCGCGGCTACGTCGCGTGCGACGTCCGCCGGCTTCCTTTCGCCGCGGGCGCATTCGACACAATCATCTCGGATTCCACGCTGGACCATCTCGCCACCGAGCAGGAGATCGTCGCGGCGCTCGAGGAGGCCGAACGGGTGCTGAGGCATGGCGGCATGCTCATCGTCACGATGGACAACCCCTGGAACGTCACCTATCCACCGCGATGGCTGGTCCGGCTCTGGATGAAGCTTGGCCTCGCGCCGTACTACATCGGCGTCACCCTGTCGCGCCGCCGGCTCGTGGCCGTCCTCCAGGCGCTGGGCATGGAGGTACTGGACTGCACGGCGATACTCCACTATCCTCACCCCGACGGACTGGTCCGCGCCATGGAGCGAGCTGCGAGAGGCCTCGGACGCGGCCGGCTCGACGCAACGGTATCGGGGCTGTTTGCCCTGTCGGAGAGGCTCGGGCACACCCGCCTCCGCTACCTGTCGGGTCGCTACCTCGCCGTCGCAGCGGTGAAAGGAACGGACTTGTGAACATGCTCATCGAAGTGCGCTGCGGCGGGACGCCCGAGGTGAAGGGGTACGTCGCCGTCGACTCGCTTGTTGCCGGTGCCGCACACGGCGGGCTGCGCATCTCGATGGACGCCACGCCCGAGTTGCTGCAGCGCGCCGCGCGCACGATGACGCTGAAGTACGGCTGGGCCGGGCTCCCCGTGGGCGGCGCGAAAGCCGCCATCCGCGCCGATTCCGCCTCACCTGCTCACGAGCGGACAGCGCTGCTGCTAGGCTTCGGCAGCGCCGTCGCCCCGTATCTCCGGAGCGGCATGTACGTCCCTGGCGAGGATATGGGTTCGTCACCCGAGGACATCGCCGCCGTGCTCCGCGCGGCAGGCATGCGTCCGCTGCCGAGAAGCCTTATGTACACTTCGTCGGGCGAGTACACCGGCGTCGGCGTCTGCGCCAGCGCGCTAGCAGCCGCGCGCCACGCCGGCGTCCCGGCCGAGGGCATGCGCATCGTGGTCGAGGGCTTCGGCAACGTCGGCTCGTCCGCGGCTTTTCAGTTCCACCGGTCCGGCGCCCGGGTGGTCGCCATCTCGACTGTGCTGGGCGGTCTCAGGAACGATGCGGGCCTCGACATCCCGGCGCTGGTCGATGCCCGGCGTGAACTCGGGGATGCGGTCGTCCGCGACGCCCGGTTCGGCGACTGCGTTGCGCCGGACTCGCTGCCGGCGACCCCCGCCGAGGTCTTCTGCCCCTGCGCCATCATGCACAGTCTCACCATGAAGAACGCGGGCCAGTTGATCGCCCGGATCGTCGTGCCGGGCGCAAACGTACCGTATACGGAGGAGGCGGACCGGGTGCTGCAGGCGCGGGGCGTCCTGGCCATTCCCGACTTCGTCGCCAACTGCGGCGGCGTCATGGGCAGCTCGATGTCCCGGGGTGGCCTTGCACAAGACCGCGTGGCGTCGGTTGTCGCCAGACGCGTCGGCGGAGAGACCGAGCGTCTCCTTTGCGCCGCGGCCGAGGAACAGCGCTCCGTGCGCTCGGTCGCGACCGAGCTGGCACTGAAGCGGTTCTACGAGGCAAAACAGCGCTACGAGGGCCGTTCGCCGGGCAAAGTGGCGGTACGGGCGGCTGTGGCTGCGTACCGCCACGGACTCGTGCCGCGCCCGCTTCTGGCGCGGGCTGCCGGCTGGTACTATGACGCGCGCTGGCCCTAGCGCCGTTCCGCCGTCCACGACGCGCCACGCTGCGACGAGCAGTCATGCCCATCGACTTTGACTACCCGCTCGGGCCGTTATAGAATCCTCGCACCTGTGAACCGAGACGCATCGCCGGGCCTGTATCGGGACCCGCCTCTCGCGCTCTGAAACGCTGCCCGCCGTATGCCGACGCACGTCTGCAACACGAAGGAGGACGCTCACAATGCCGTATGACGCCACGCAAATGCAGGATTGGGAGATAGCGGAGGCAGCGGAGGCGAACCTTCCCTCCCCGGACGAGTGGAGGGCACGACTCGGCCTCGAGAAGGATGAGGTCATCCCCTACGGAAGACTCTGCAAGCTCGACTTCCTCAAGATAGCCGAGCGGCTGAAGAACCGGCCCGACGGCAAGTACATCGAGATCACCGCTATCACCCCCACGCCGCTCGGCGAGGGCAAGAGCACGACGACGCTCGGCCTTATCGAAGGGCTTGGCAAGCGAGGCAAGAACGTCGGCGGGTGCCTGCGGCAGCCCTCCGGGGGACCCACCTTCAACATCAAAGGCACCGCCGCCGGCGGCGGTGCCTTTGATGTTGAAGGT
>CAZLPP010000025.1:7770-14509 GCA_964561465.1 uncultured Dehalococcoidales bacterium | reverse complement strand
CCGCGGCCGGAGCCGGACTGGCCCAGTGCGTGCCGCTTCCGCCCATCTCCATCCGCCTGACGGGTGCCCTCGACTGCGTGACGAACGCCCACAACCTGGCGATGGTTGCGCTGACCGCGCGGATGCAGCATGAGCGCAACTACGACGACGAGGAGCTGCTCAAGCGCACCCGTATGCGCCGCCTGAATGTCGACCCATCGCGCGTCGAGATGGGCTGGGTGATGGACTTCTCAGCGCAAAGCCTGCGCAACATCGTCATCGGCCTCGGTGGCAAGATGGACGGCTACACGATGCAGTCCCGCTTCAACATCACCGTCAGCTCCGAGCTGATGGCCATCCTCTCGATCGCCAGGGATCTCGCTGACCTGCGGGAACGCATCGGCCAGATCACGGTCGCCTACGACCGCGGCGGCAATCCGGTCACCACGTCCGACCTCGAGGTTGCGGGGGCGATGACCGCCTGGATGCGGAACACCATCAACCCCACCCTCTGCTCCACCGTGGAGTACCAGCCGTGCATGGTGCACGCCGGCCCGTTCGCGAACATCGCCGTGGGCCAGTCGTCCATCATCGCTGACCGCATCGGCCTCAAGATGTTCGACTACCACGTGACCGAGAGCGGTTTTGCGGCCGACATCGGTTTCGAGAAGTTTTGGAACGTGAAGTGCCGCTACAGCGGCCTCCGACCGCACGTGTCGGTGCTGACGACGTCCATCCGGGCGCTGAAGATGCACGGAGGCGGGCCCGCCGTCGTTCCGGGACGCCCCCTGGCCGAGGAGTACAAGAAGGAGAATATCGGGCTGCTCGAGCGCGGGCTGCCGAATCTCATCCACCACCTGCACACCATCAAGCTCTCCGGCATCCGGCCGGTCGTCTGCATCAACGTGTTCGGAACCGACACGCCTGAGGAGATCAACGTCGTGCGCAGGGCCGCCGAGCGCGTCGGCGCCCGCTGCGCCGCATCGACGCACTGGGCAAACGGCGGCGACGGAGCACTTGAGCTCGCCGATGCCGTCATCGAGGCCGCGGAAGAGGAGACGCCTTTCGAGTTCCTCTACATGATGGACATGAAGCTGAGGGACCGGGTGGAGAGGATAGCCCGTGCGGTCTACGGCGCGGTCGGCGTCTCGTGGACACCCGAGGCTGAGGCCAAGGCCAAGGCGTTCGAGAAAGACCCGAAGTACGATGAATACGCGACCATGATGGTCAAGACTCAGCTCAGCCTGACACACGACCCCACGCTCAAGGGAGTGCCGAAGGGCTGGACGCTCCCCATCAGAGACGTGCTGGTCTACTCCGGCGCCAAGTTCCTGTGCCCGGTCGCGGGAACCATCAGCCTGATGCCCGGAACCGCATCGGACCCGGCTTTCAGGCGCATCGACGTGGATACGGCCACCGGCAAGGTGCGAGGGCTATTCTAGGACGGTACAATGCGGGAGGCCCGGCCGGCACACCACACCTCCGACGACCGGCTCAAGCCAGCACATTGCCGCAATTAAGGAGGGAAGGTTTGAAGCTCCAGGACGTACGAAGCATCACGGTGATCGGCGCGGGAATCATGGGACATGGCATCGGCCAGGTCTTCGCTGTGGCAGGTTACGACGTGTGCCTCACTGACGTGAGCGCCGACATCCTCCAGAAGGCGCTCGTGCGCATACGGAAGAACCTCGACATCTTCCGCGACAACGGTTTCATTACGGGCGAGGAGTCGGATGCCGCCATGGCCAGGGTGCGGACGGAGGTCGACCTCGCGACAGCCGTACGCAACGCCGACGTCGTCATCGAGGCCATCAAAGAGGACATCGAGCTGAAGCGCAGCATGTTCAACAGGCTCGATGCGCTGTGCCCGCCGCGCACCGTCCTCGCCAGCAACAGCTCCTCGCTGCTCATCAGCGACTTCGCCTCCGGCACGAAGCGCCAGGACCGGGTGGTGCTGGTGCACTGGTACAACCCGCCGCACATCGTGCCTGCGGTCGAGATAATCCGGGGCGTGAAGACGTCGGACGAGACGGCCACCCTCATGTACGACCTGCTGAAGAAGGCGAGGAAGCTGCCCATCCGCATCAACAAGGAGATGCCAGGGTACATGCTCAACCGCATCCAGCTCGCCGTCATGCGGGAGGTCTGGCACCTGTGGCAGGAGGGCATCGCCAGCGTGGAGGACATCGACCTCGCCGTCAAGGGCAGCCTCGGGTTCCGCTACGCCAGCATCGGCCCGCTCATGACGAGCGACCTCGGCGGACAGGACACGTTCTGCGCGGTCGCGAAGTACCTTTTCCCGCTGCTCAGCGACACCCACGTTCCGCCGGAGCCGTACGTGAAGATGGTGGAGGCCGGCAATCTCGGGATGAAGACGGGCAAGGGCTTCTACGAGCACACGAAGGAAGAGTGGGACGCCATCATCGAGAAGCGCGACCGTGAGTTCCTGCAGCGGCTGAAGCAGCTCTACTGGGACCAGGACCCCTCTGCCTGACGGGAGGAGAGATGAACGTACTCATCACCGGAGGCACCGGATTCATCGGGGCGCTGCTGACGCGCACACACGTGCAGCGGGGCGACAGGGTAACCATCTTCGACGTCGCCCCCAACATGAGCCGCATCCGTGACGTGGCGGGTGACGTGAAGATGGTGCAGGGCAACCTGTCCTACGCGTCGGAGGTGTACAACGTCGTACGGGACAACAGGATCGAACGCATCCTGCACCTTGGCTCCATGTTGAGTGCCCCGTCGGACGCGAACCCGTGGGCCTCATTCCAGGTGAACGTTGTCGGCACGGTGAACATCCTCGAGGCAGCCCGCCTCTTCGGCGGCGCCACAGTGGTCTTCCCCAGCACCATCGCCACCTTCGGCCTGGACACGGACAGGGTCGCGGGCGACGCGACCGTGCAGCATCCGACCACCATGTACGGCTGCGGCAAGGCCTACTGCGAGAACCTCGGGCGCTTCTACCGCTCGAAGCTCGGCGTCGACTTTCGCGCCATCCGCTTCCCATCGGTCATCGGGCCGGGCGCCAAGGTGCGCCACGTCTCCCAGTACAACGCGTGGATGATCGAGTTCCCGCTGCGCGGCAAGCCATTCGAGTGCTTCGTCACACCGGAGACGAAGATGCCCATCATGTACTTCAAGGACGCGGCGCACGCGGTTGACGCCATCGCGGAGGCGCCGGCGGCGTCCATCAAGACCGTGAACTACAACGTGGCCGGCATAACCCCCACGACGTCCGCGAAGGACATCGAGCTAGTGGTGAGGCGCCACGTTCCGGACGCGAAGATAACCTACGTCCCCGACCCGGTCATCATGGAGTACTACCGGACGTTCAAGATAGACACGTTCGACGACAGCCGCGCCCGCAAGGAGTGGGGCTGGTGTCCGGCGTACCCGGACCTCGACACGGTGCTGCTCGACTTCAAGGCGGAGTTGACCGAGCATCCCGACTGGTACGCGTAGCACGCGGCACACGGTCTTCCCTGAACCACACGGCGCCACGGGAGTGGCGGGCTGCGCGGGCGAACCGCGGGCGCGGCGCCAACGGCGGGTGCTCACGCGCTCAGGACAGACCCCGTCCCGCCCATCGCACCCGAAGGAACTGCCCGGGATGCCGCCAGAGCCGGCGAGGCCGGCCTGCTGATGGGCCGCCACGTTGTTGACATCGCTCGGGACAGAGTCAGGAGTGACCAGATGAACACAGATGCTATCCGGACAACGGCAATCATCGGGGCCGGCATCATGGGCCACGGCATCGCACAGACGCTGGCGACCGCCGGCTACGAGGTCACAATCACGGACACGAGCACGGCGGCGCTGGACAGCGTCGCACCACGGATAGAGCGCAATCTGGCGGCCTTCGTGGCGGCCGGCCTTCTGGCTGCGGGCGACGTGCCCGGGATACTCGGCCGCATCCGCACGGTTGCCACACTGGAAGAAGCGGCCGCCGGCGCCGACCTCGTCGTCGAGGCCGCCACCGAGGACCAGGACCTCAAGCGACGGCTCTTCAACCGGCTCGACGCCGTCTGCCCGGAGAGAACCATACTCACCAGCAACAGCTCCTCGCTGCTCATCAGCGAGTTCGCCTCGGAGACAAAGAGGCAGGACCGCTGCATCCTCACGCACTGGATGAACCCGCCGCACATCGTCCCCGTCGTCGAGGTCATCCCCGGTCGCTTCACCTCTCAGCAGACCATCGAGGTCGTCACCGCGACGTTGCGCAAGGCCGGCAAGCTGCCGGTGCGCGTGCAGAGGGAGATACCGGGCTACCTCGTCAACCGCATCCAGATGGCCATGTTCCGCGAGGTATGGTCGCTCTGGGCGCAGGGCGTCGCGTCCGCCGAAGATCTCGACACGGCGGTCAGGGGAGCATTCGGCTTCCGGCTCCCGAGCGTCGGTCCCCTCATGGCAAACGACCTCGCGGGCGACGACACCACCTACGTCATAGCCCGCAGGCTGCTGCCCCTGCTCGACTCCTCGGTTGAGCCTGCCCGCGCCTTCCGCGAGATGATAGAGTCCGGGCGCTACGGCATGAAGACCGGCAGCGGCTTCTACAGCCACTCCCAGGAGGAGTGGGACGCCATCGTACAGCAGCGCGACCGCGACCTTCTCCGGCAGCTCAAGTACGTCTACCGTCAGCCGGAGTAGGCGCGCCTCCCGGACCTGTTCCGTCCGTCCCGTTGCGCTAGGCCTCGAGCGAGAACGGCGGATACTTGTCGGTCGTCAGCAGGAAGGCGTACGCCCCGACCCGCACCTGCCAGCGCAGATAGCCGACGATGAACCCGGACAGGCTCTGCGGGTACCGCCCCGTGAAGAGGATAGCGAACCATGCGAACACCGTGCAGAAGAATACGGCAATGCTGAGGAACGCGAGGATGAACAGGTGCGGTATCGCCAGGAACCACTTCACCAGCGGCATCCACCGGTTCAGGTCGGCCTTCACGTCGGGATACGGGATGTCGAGGTGCACGTACTGCGGTTCGTCGGTTGACGGATAGTCATCGTGCAGCAGGGCCATGAAGACGGCGACACGCGTGCCGAATCTGGCCAGGGCGAGATTCCAGTCAAACCACCACCTGGGGTATTTCTGCTGAAAGAGGATCATGAGAACGGTCGGCAGGAGCACAAGACCCGCCACCGGAAACCCGTAGTCCCACATCGAGTGCTCCCACCGGAAGCTGGTTCCCGTCAGCAGCCCCAGGATGATGAGGATGGGAATGCCCACGAACAGCCGGAAGCCGACCGAGACCTTGTCGCGTTCGGTTTCCTTGACATCGACGGATAGAGTCGCCGGGTAGCCCACCGGAGAATCCGACACAGCGTACCTCCTCGTCACGCCACGCGGCGCAACGGCACTCGATACATGCTTGCGCGGCGCGGCCCGGGTGTCAATAGGCTTGCGCGAACAGGCTCAACTCACCGCAACGAAAGTGGCATGCCGCTCCCCGGCAGACGAGGCACGGTGTTATCCCACACCGCGCGGGGGAGGCGCCATCACCCTCCGGTTCGTCCGCGGCCTTCCCGCCAGAGGACGGCCAGCAGGACGACCGCACCCGCCGCGAGGGTCGCGGTCGCATAGGCGAACAGAGGCCGGCAGCAATCCGCGACGAATCCGGGAACGAATGCGACCAGTTGTGCCGGAATGGCGCCAGGTATGGCCCGTGGCAGGTACACAGGCGCCAGTCCCGCCACGGCCAGAACGGCGATTCCGGCAACGCAGAGCGAAGCCCCCGCGTACCGGGCCGCCAGCTTCAACCGCCACGAGCACAGGGCGGCGATGAGAAGAACCGAGAGGATGCAGACAATCGGCAATACCTTCAGCGACAGCTCTAGATATGAGACATAGCTGCGGGCCTGCCGCAGCACGCCAAGCGTTTGCGCATCGAGGAAGGTCTCATCGATGACGAGCACGTCCGGCACGAGGTTGTCCAACTGCTGGAGCACAAAGGCGACGATTGCCTCGACGCGTGCGGGAGGGATGCCGAGCATCTCGGCGGCCTCCGCGTTGCGGAGCAGCTCCTCGATATGCGCTCCGAGCACCCGCTTCGGCTGCTCCATCGAGACCACGACCCGGAAGTCCTGTTCGCCCCTCAGGTACGAAGTCGCAGCCTGCACGACAGCCGGCAACTGCTCGTGAGCCCAGGACTCGAGGTCGGGAGCGACCTCATCCACCGTGTCGGCGAAGAGCGCCAGCTCCGGCGGGAACGACTCTCGCGCGCGCTCCGCGATGAGCGGGTGGAGTTCTACCCCGGCAAGCTCGGAAGTCACAAACGCAGGGTTCAGGACGGTGGTCGAGAGGACCACCGCCACCTCGAGCGCGACCACAGCGACGGCCAGCACGAGGCCGAGCATCCACGCAAGAACAACCCTCGCTCCGCTCATCGCACCTCCACGACTTCAGGCACCCACCGACGACATCGCAGCGCCCTTCCGCGCGGCATGACTCAGCGTGCCGCCAACAACGACCGGTCGCACTCGAGGATGGCGTGCAGCAGCACGTTTGCCCCGGCCGCGAGCTCATCCGGCCGTGCGGCCTCCGCCTCGTTGTGGCTGATGCCATCGATGCACGGCACGAAGACCATGGCCGCGGGCAGCACGCGGGCGACGTTCACCGCGTCGTGGCCCGGCCCTGACACGATGTCGCGGTGGCTGTAGCCGAGGCGCTCCGCGACGCCGCGAACCATCGATACGCAGCGCTCATCGAACCTCGTCGGAGGCAGATCCATGACGCACTCGGACTTGATGTCCGTCCGGG
>CAZLPP010000025.1:0-7670 GCA_964561465.1 uncultured Dehalococcoidales bacterium | reverse complement strand
TCGAACCTCGTCGGAGGCAGATCCATGACGCACTCGGACTTGATGTCCGTCCGGGTCCCAGCCGCGACACGGCTGACGAGGGCCGTGTACTCCTCGTGCATCCTGTTGAGCACCGCTCCGTCGGGATGGCGCAAATCCACAGTGAAGAAGACCCTCCCCGGGATGACGTTGCGTGAGTTCGGGCGCACCTCCACCAGTCCCACAGTACCCATGCCCGCAGGCGGGTGGCTCAGCGCAACCTGGCTGACGCCCTCGGTCACACGCGCGCAGGCGAGCATGGCATCCTTCCGCGTGGGCATCGGCGTGGCGCCGGCATGGCTGTCGCGTCCTGTCACGGTGACGTCGTACCAGCGCTGCCCCTGGGCGCCGGTCACCACGCCGATGGTGACGTGCTCCTGGTCCAGTATGGGGCCCTGCTCGATGTGCAACTCGAAGTAGGCGGCTGGCCGGTGGTCGCCGGCAGGGCGGTCGCCGAGGTAGCCGATCCTCTCCAGCTCTCCCCGGAAGGTGTTGCCCTGTCGGTCCTTCAACCCGTGGGCGTACCCGGTGGTGTAGATGCCGGAGAAGGCGCCGGAGGCTATCATGGTGGGAGCGAAGCGTGAGCCCTCCTCGTTGGTCCAGTCGATGAGCTCAAGCGGCGAATCCGTGACAACGTCGTTCTCGCTCAGCGTGCGCATGACCTCCAGTCCGGACAGCACGCCGGCGATGCCATCGAACTTCCCGCCGGACGGCTGCGTGTCCAGGTGGCTGCCGAAGGCGATTGGAGGCCGGGTGTTGTCGCGTCCCGCCCTGCGGGCGAAGATGTTGCCGACCTCGTCCACGGTCACAACGCAGCCGAGCGCCCGGCACTGGGCGACGAACCAGTCGCGCACCTCCCTGTCGGCGTCGCTCAGCGTCAACCTCGTGACGCCGCCGCCGGGTGTTCCACCGAAGCGTGACGTCTCGATGATAGTGCTCCAGAGTCGCTCCCCGTTCACTCGAAGCTCTCGCATCCCGAATACCTCTCGCCTTCAGTCACTTGCTCGCGGGCGCTCCCGCTATCGCGATTGTACCATCCGAGGCTGGCCCCAAGAGACCAGCGACAACGCGACGTCGAATGAGAGAACCCTGCCGATCGACCACCCGAGATGCGTGCCGAGGCGGTTGACTTCTATCATGTGATAGCATATGCTCAGTAGTCAGAAGAGCTTGCATGACGGAGAAGCAACGATGGCAGGTCACGCTATTCCTCAGGCTCTTCAAGGAGACGGCCGCACAGGCATTTGCGTTCGCCGAGAGAGCGAACACGATGGCCACCGTCGGAACACTGGGGATCACGCTGCAGCAGGCGAAGGAATGCGTTCTCGGCCTCACTGAGGCGAACTACTATCGTGGCCCTATTCCGGACAAGAGTCACCGCGGGGGTGAGTACTGGGAATTCGGGGTGACGATTGAGGGTCAGGAGGTGTTCACCAAGCTCAAGGTGGATACCGTCAATCAGGTGGCGGTCTGCTTCTCATTCCATTTCCCAGACTCGCCCATCGTGTATCCCTACCGGCGCGACAAGGGGAAGAGATGAAGAAGACGTACTGCCCGCAATGTGAGTCTATCGTTGAACCGTACGAGGAGACGATTGAGCAGGACATCCTAGTGCGTGGTGAAAGCGTGATGGTCTCGGGAGTCGTGCAGCACTGCCCGGTGTGCAAGCAGGCTCTTCTGAGCGAGGAACACGACTCGGCGACGCTCGAAAGAGCGTATGCCGTCTATCGCAAGAGGAACGGACTGCTTACGCCTCAGGAGATCCGAGCCATCAGAGAAAGCTACGGCCTGAGCCAGCGGTCGATGGCGAGACTGCTGGGATGGGGCGACATCACCGTCCATCGCTACGAGAGCGGAGCCTTGCAGGACGCAGCCCATGACAGTCTCTTGCGCCTCCTGCGAGAGCCCGCCAATCTTCTGACGCTGATCGAGAACGCCACAGACCGCCTGCCAGCGCGCACGTTCGACAGTCTGACGCAGAGAGTTCAGTCCAGGCTGGATTCGAACGGCCCCGTCCAACTCCGCAAATGGGTCGAGAGATTCGCCGCCTATCCTTCATGTGATCAGTACTCCGGCTATCGGGAGTTCGACATCGACAGGCTCTTCCGCGTTGTGACCGAACTGACGAGCCAGTGCGGAAGCGTAGTGAAGACAAAACTGAACAAGATGCTCTGGTATTGCGATTTCCTGCACTTCCGGGACGTGTCTGTGTCCATCACGGGCTCTCCGTACCTTCATCTGCAATACGGCCCCGTGCCACGGTACTACGAGATGCTCCTCAACTTGATGGAAGTAGAAGGACTGCTCACACGTGCCGAGACCGTCTTCGATGCCGAGAGAGACATCGTGGGCGACGTGCTGTCAGCCACGTCGATCTGCGACGCCGCCGAACTGGCGGACTCGGAGCGCGACGTAATTCGGGCAGTCGTGGCACGCTTCGGCGACCTCTCCGCCCGACAGATTACGGAGGCATCCCACGCAGAGAGGGCCTACACCGAGACGGGCGACGGCCAGATGATCTCGTACACATACGCTCAACACCTGTCGCTTCCTGCACGCTCCTAGGCTCTTCGCGGGGATCCCGAGAGAACCACATCCCCTCTGTCGCTCCGCCCCGGCGAAGTGTGCGGCGGCGTTGCCGTGCAGCAGCACCCATACGTGACTCCACTTCCGCGGCGTCGCGACAGAGGCTTCGACTGACTCTGTGCAAGGACGCAACCCTGTAAGATAGCGTCGCACCAAACGACCGGAGGAGGAGCAAAGCATGGCGAAGACGATAGTGACCGCGGCCACCACCGGCGCCATTCACACCCCATCGATGAGCCCTCACCTGCCCGTGACACCGGAGCAGATTGCCGACCACGCGGTCGGTGCCTGGGAGGCCGGGGCGGCTGTGGTTCACATTCACGCGCGCGACCCGAAGACGGGCAAGCCGACCTCGGACATGAGCGTATTCGGCGACATCCTCGGGCGCATCCGCAGCCGCTGCGACGTCGTCATCTGCGCCACAACCGGAGGGGGCCTCGGCATGACCGTGGACGAGCGTCTCATGGTCGTCTCGACGTTCAAGCCGGAGCTGGCATCGTTCAACGCCGGCTCCATCAACTTCGGGCTGTTCGACATCCCGTCGCGCATGAACATCCGGGAGTGGAAGCATGAGTGGGAGGTGCCCTACCTGGAGATGACGAAGGACTACATCTTCTGCAACACCTTCAAGTCGCTGGAGGCGTTCGCCAGGGTATTCGAGCAGTGCGGTACGAAACCCGAGGCCGAGGTCTACGACAGCGGCATGCTCAACAACCTCGCGTACCTTGTGGACCGCGGCCTGCTGAAGAAGCCCGTCTACGTCCAGTTCGTGCTCGGCATCATGGGCGGCCTGCCAGCCACTGTCGAGAACCTGATGTTCCTGCTGCAGACCGCCAAGCGCACGTTCGGCAGCGACTTCGCCTGGTCCGTCTGCGCCGCCGGGCGCTTTCAGATGCCGCTCTGCACTGCGGGGCTGCTCCTCGGAGGCAACGTGCGCGTCGGCATGGAGGACAGCCTCTGGCTGGAGAAAGGCGTCCCCGCCGCGTCGAGCGCCGAGCAGGTCGCCAAGATAGTCCGCATCGCCCGCGAGTTGGGCGTCGAGACCGCGACTCCGGCCGAGGCGCGGGCAATCCTCGGGCTACGGCAAACGTAGACCCTGTCCCACGGCTCCGAAAGGGCCAGCCCAACAGGTCAGCGAGGAAGGAGCCATTCGTGGCGAAGAGACTCTGGGAAGCATCCGACGAACAGAAGCGCGACGCCAACATCACCGCATTCATGCGGGCGGTCAATGAGAAGCACGGGCTCAGACTGAGCACGTACCCTGAGCTGCACCGCTGGTCCGTCGAGCACCTGCCGGAGTTCTGGGCGCTCATGTGGGAACGCGCCGGCATCATCGCGTCGAGGAAGTACGACAGCGTGGTCGACGACCCGTTCCGAATGCCGGGCACGAAGTGGTTCGAGGGTGCGCGGCTCAACTTCGCCGAGAACCTGCTGCGACGGCGTGACGACCACCCCGCCTTCGTCTTCCGGGGCGAGGACCAGGTCCGGCAGGTCATGTCCTACGCCGACCTCTATGCCACCGTGGCCGGCGTGGCACAGTCCCTGCGAGCTCTCGGCGTGAAGCCGGGCGACCGGGTCGTCGGCTACATGCCGAACATGATGGAGACCGCCGCCGCAATGCTGGCCACCACGGCCATCGGCGCGACGTGGGCCTCCTGCGCCACGGACATCGGCCCTGACGCCGCCGCCGACCGCCTCGGCCAGGTGGAGCCCGTCGTCCTGTTCACCGTCGACGAGTACCTCTACCGCGGCAAGAGCTTCGACGTCCTGCCAAGGGCGGCCGCGCTCGCGTCCCGCATCCCGACTCTGCGCAAGGTCGTGGTCAACTCCTACCGCAAGTCCGGCAAGGCCGACGTCTCGGCGGTGCCCAACGCCGTCAGGTGGGAGGACTTCTCGAAACCGCTCCCCGGCGCCTCCATCGACTTCGAGCAGATGCCGGCGCAGCACCCCGTGTACGTCATGTTCTCGTCCGGCACCACCGGCAAGCCGAAGTGCATGGTCCAGGGCGCGGCCGGGCTGCTGCTGAACCACTACAGCGAGGTGGTGGTGCACACCGACCTCAAGCCGCAGGACGTCATCACCTACATCACCACGTGCTCCTGGATGATGTGGAACTGGCTGCTCAGCTCGCTGATGACGGGCGCGACCATCGTCCTCTACGACGGCAACCCCATGTGGCCGGACACGGGCGCCATGTGGCGGCTCATCGAAGAGGAGCGAATCACCATCTTCGGCACGAGCGCCACGTACCTGAACTACATCAGGACGCACAACCTGACGCCGAAGGACGAGTTCAATCTCTCCTCGCTGCGGGAGATAAGCCAGACCGGCTCGGTGCTCTCGCCCGAAGGGTGGGAGTGGGTCTACGATGCGGTCAAGTCCGACCTTCACTTCAACTCCATCGCCGGCGGAACCGACTTCAACGGCGCGTTCCTCGGCGGCAACCTGCTCATGCCGGTACACGCGGGCGAGATGCAGTGGTGGACCCTGGGCAAGAAGTGCGCCGCCTACGGGCCGGAAGGCGCGCCGGTGGTCGACCGCCAGGGCGAGCTTGTCTGCGAGGCGGCAATCCCCTCGATGCCGCTGCACTTCTGGAACGACCCCGACGGCGCGAAGTACCGCGCGGCCTACTTCGCCATGTACCCGGGCAAGTGGCGCCACGGCGACTTCATCCAGGTGCACAGCGACACCGGCGGCATCACCATGTACGGCCGGTCGGACTCCACGCTCAACCCGTCCGGCGTGCGCATCGGCACGGCCGAGATCTACACTCAGATGGAACGTATCGAGGGCATCGCGGACAGCCTCGCCATCGGCCAGCAGTGGCAGGGAGACGAGCGCGTCATCCTCTTCGTCAAGCTGGCGCCCGGCTACGAACTGACGGAGGAACTCAAGAGCACCATCCGCGGCACGCTGCTCCGCAACGCCTCCCCGCGACACGTACCCGCCAAAATCGTCCCCGTTGCTGACATCCCGTACACGCTCAACATGAAGAAGGTGGAGAGCGCCGTCACCAACGTCATCCACGGCAAGCCGGTGCTCAACCGGGAGGCCCTCGCCAACCCGGAGTCGCTCAAACTCTACGAGAACCTGCCCGAACTGCGCGAGTGACCCGTGCGGGCGCCGCGTACAGGCGCAAACGCCAGGCTAACGCAGGCGCCATCGCCGGTACTCCACCCGCGGGCGCCCCTCCACGTACGCGCTCTGGCACGCGTTGCCGCGGAACGCTACAATAGCGGACCCGTCTGAGAGGAGAGAGCAGAACGTGAAGAACATGTGGGATGCATTCTTCTCGCCCGACAGCGTCGCCATCATCGGCGCCTCGTCCACGCCGGGCAGGCCCGGCCACGAGGTCATCCGGAACATGCAGGCGAACAAGTACGAGGGGCACATCCACCTCGTCAACCCGAAGGGGGGCGAGATACTGGGCCTTCCCGTCACGAAGTCAATCGATGAGCTTCCCAACGGCATCGACCAGGCGATAGTCATCGTCCCCGCGGCGGCCACGACCGGCGCGGTGAAGCAACTCGCCGGCAAGGGCATCGGCACCTTCGTGCTCGCTGCCGGCGGCTACTCCGAGGTGGACGAGCGCGGCGAGGAGCTGCAGCGCGAGCTGGCGCAGACCATCAAGGACCTGGGCGTCCGCGCCATCGGCCCCAACACCTCCGGCCACATCTCCATGCCGCACCACTACACCTCCAGCTTCTTCCCGCTGGGATGGATACGACCCGGCAACATCTCCTACATCGCGCAGACGGGCAACTTCGCCACGCACACGCAGCGCTACATCACCTCCGGCGAGTACTACGGCGTCGCCCGGGTGGTCGGCCTCGGCAACAAGATAGACATGGACGAAGCCGAGGTGCTGGAGTGGTTGGCGAACGACGACGCGACGAAGGCCATCTTCATGTACCTCGAAAGCTTCAAGCGTCCGCGCCACTTCGTCGAGGTAGCCCGCAAGGCCGCGGCGAAGAAGCCGCTGTTCATGCTGAAGGGCGGCATGTCCAGGGAGGGCTCCCAGGCCGCCATAGCGCACACTGCCGCCCTGGCTTCGGACGACCGCGTCGTCTCCGCCGCGATGAAGCAGGCCGGGGTGACCCTGCTGCACGACTACTCGCACCTCTTCCACGTGGCCAAGGCCATCTCAACCATGCCTCTGCCGCGCGGCAACCGCATCAGCTTCATGGCGCCGTCCGGCGCGATGCTGGTGGTGCTCACCGACATCTGCCGGCAGCGCTGGGACCTGGTCGTCCCCGACCTGCTCGAAGTCAACCGTCAGCGGCTGCAGGCCATCGGCCCCGACTGGCTGCGGATGCGCAACCCGGTGGATATCTGGGGCCCGGCCATGGTGCACGGCATCGAAAAGGCGCACCGCGACGCCATCGAGGCGGTGATGGACGACCCCAACATCGACGCGGTCATCGTCGTCCTGGTGGTGGTGGACGAGTTCGGCCGCCCACCGCTGGATTTCTTCGTCGAAATGAAGAACAAGTACCCGGACAAGCCGCTGTACGTCACCTTCTCCGGCATCAAGGAGCGCATGGAGGAAGCGAAAGCGTTCCTCGAGCCGAGGGGCATGCCGACCTACCCGTTCATCGAGCAGCCCTTCGAGGTGCTGTCCATACTGAACCAGGCCCGCGCGAACATGCAGAGGGCGCAGCGGCAGAAGTAGCCCCGCGGGGGACAGGGAGGCGACCATGGAGTTCCTCGGGTACGAGCGACCCAACGGACAGGCGGGCGTCCGCAACTACGTCGTCATCCTGCCGGCAACGAGCTGCACCAACGAGTTGGCGTGTGAGATTGCGAGCGGCGCAGCCGGGGCGGTTCCGCTGCTCCACAACTACGGCTGCATGCGGCTGAAGCCGGACAACGACCGCGCCCACCGCACGCTCGCCGGTCTCGGCAGCAACCCCAACGTCGCGAGAACCCTCCTGCTCGAGGTGGGCTGCGGTATGCTCGAGCCGCAGAGGATGGCTGAGGAGATAGCGGCTGCCGGCACACCGGTCGAGTTGCTCTCCGTCAAGGCCGCGGGAGGCTACACGAAGGCTATCGGGACAGGGCGAGCC
>CAZLPP010000024.1:0-29727 GCA_964561465.1 uncultured Dehalococcoidales bacterium | reverse complement strand
AGACTGAACGATTATACGTGCACCAGCCACAGGTCCGCAAGGAACACGCGGCGATTGCGGCCCTCCAGGGCCGATGGTACAATGGGCCGGCACGTACGAAGCATGGCACTGAGCAGCGAAGAGGTACGCCACATTGCGCGACTCGCGCGTCTCGCGTTGAGCGACGCCGAGATTGCGCGGTACGCGACCGACCTCTCTGTGATCCTCGGCCACTTCCAGGCCTTGCAGGAGCTGAGTACCGACCGGGTACCCGCGGCTGCCCACGCAAGTCTGCTGCAGAACGTCACGCGCGACGATACGCCCCGCCCGTCCCTCCCGGTCGAAGAGGTGATTGCCAACGCTCCCCGCAAGCAGGACGACTGTCTGCGCGTGCCGCCGATTCTCGAGTAGGTCGCCGCAACTGCATGCGGCTCTCAAAGGACGAGCAAGATGCCTGCGAACGCCCCATACGAGCTCTCCATACACGAAGCACAGGCCATGCTCAGGAGGCGTGCGCTTTCCGCCATCGAGCTGACGCAATCGTGTCTGGATCGGATCCGCCAGGTTGAACCGCGCGTCCGCGCCCTCCTGACGGTATGCGAAGAACAGGCGCTGCGGGACGCCCGGGAGGCCGACAGACTCCTTACCTCGGGTGAGGCGGCAGACCTGACGGGCATTCCATACATCTCTAAAGATGTGCTCTGCACCACGGGCGTCGCCACCACCTGCGGCTCGCGCATCCTCGAAGGGTTCGTGCCGCCGTACGACGCCACGGTCATCGGCCGGCTGCGCGATCAACATGCGGTGCTCCTGGGCAAGTCCAATATGGACGAGTTCGCAATGGGGTCGTCGACCGAGCACTCGGCCTACTTCCCTACCTCGAACCCATGGAAGCTGGATTGCGTCCCGGGCGGGAGCAGCGGCGGGTCCGCGGCGGCGGTTGCGTGCTGCGAAGCGCCGTTCACACTCGGTTCAGACACAGGCGGCAGCATACGGCAGCCGGCGGGCTTCTGTGGTGTGGTCGGACTGAAGCCGACGTACGGCCGCGTGAGCCGGTACGGTCTCGTCGCCTTTGCCAGCTCCCTCGACCAGGTCGGACCGTTCACTCGCGACGCCGAGGACTGCGCCATCGTGATGAACGCCATTGCCGGCCAGTGTGAGATGGACGGCACCTCCTCACCGGTTCCGGTCCCGGACTACCGCTCCGCCCTGAAGGCTGACCTCCGGGGTGTCAGGATCGGCGTCCCTCGCGAGTACTTCATCGACGGCATGCAGGACGCGGTGCGGCGCAGTGTCGAGGATGCCATCCGCCTGCTGGAGAGCCTCGGGGCGACCGTGGACTGGAACGTCTCCCTCCCCTCAACAGCCTACGCCCTCGCCGCCTACTACATCATCGCTCCGTGTGAGGCCTCCGCCAACCTGGCGCGGTTTGACGGCGTCAAGTACGGCCTCTCTCGCGACGGCGCGACCGCCGAAGAGATGGTCATCGCAAGCCGCGGGGCCGGCTTCGGCGCCGAGGTGAAGCGCCGCATCATGCTCGGCACATATGCTCTTTCGTCAGGTTACTACGACGCCTACTACCTGAAAGCCCAGAAGGTCCGCCATCTCATCGGAGCAGAGTTCGACGAGGCGTTCCGGTCGTACGACGTGCTTGCCACGCCGACCTCACCGACGGTCGCCTTCCCTCTCGGCTCAAAGACAGACGATCCCATTCAGATGTATCTCAGCGACGTGTTCACGCTGCCGGTGAACATCGCCGGCATACCGGGGCTGTCGCTCCCGTGCGGGCTTGTCGACGGCCTCCCCGTCGGACTCCAGCTCCTGGCGAACCGCTTCGGTGAGGAGACGCTGCTCCACGTTGCCCACGCCTATCAGCAGCAGACTGACTGGCATCTGCGCCGACCTTCGTTGTGATGGGAGGGCGCCCAGCCATGTCAGGGTCAGGTCCAGCAGAAGGCTGGCGAAAGGAGAAGGCGATGGCTGATGAGATGATTGCACAGGCAGCACAGAAGGCCGCGGATGCGGAGCGGCAGCACTGGGGTTGCTCCCAGGCAGTGCTCGGAGCTCTGCAAGAGACCCTTGGCATCGGCGACAACGAGTCATTCCGGGCCGGGACGATCCTGTCCGCGGGGGTCGCGCGCCGCGGCGAGACGTGCGGCGCGCTCATCGGCGCCCTCATGGCGCTCGGCGTCGCATGCGGCAGGAGCCAGATGCCCGACAAGGACGCCTACAACCGGGCGATGGACAATGCACAGGACGTGGTGAACGCCTTCAAGTGCGGCATTGAGCAACGGTACAAGCTCTCCGCCCCGCTGAAGTCCACACTCTGCCCGGAGATTCAGACCCGGCTGTACGGCCGGTCGTTCAACTTCCTCGAGGTGCCCGAACGGAAGGCGTTCAACGAGGCTGGCGGACACAAACCCGAAGGATGCCCGATGGTCTGCGCGATCGCGACCGAGGCCGCGGCCCGGAAGATACTCGAACTGAGACAGGATTCCTAGCGCACCAGGTGCATCGCTGTCTTGACTTCCGCGAGGGTCTCCCTCGCGACACGTGAAGCGCGCACGGCGCCGTCGGAAATCACGTCCCTGACGTACCCGGGCCTGGCAAGCAGCTCTGCCCGCCGCTGCCTGAAGGGCTCAAAGTAGTCGACGATGCTCTCGGCGAGCATCCTCTTGCAGTCGGTGCAGCCGATGCCCGCTCCCCGGCACTCGCGCTCGATCTCTTCGATGCGCACGGCCGTGAACATGCGGTGCAGGCTGAAAACGTTGCACACCTGCGGACGTCCGGGGTCACGGCGGAATTTTCGTTCCGGATCGGTGAAGGCGCCGCCGATGCGCCTCCGAATCTCCTCCGGAGAGGCGGCGATCTCGAGGTAGTTGTCAGCGCTCTTGCTCATCTTGTCGGTTCCGTCCAGTCCGACAATCTTGGGGAACTCGGTGAGCTTCGCCATCGGCTCGGGGAAAACGTCGCCGAACCGGGCGTTGAAGCGACGCACGATCTCCCGGGCGAGCTCCACGTGCGGCAACTGGTCCTCCCCGACCGGGACGGCCTCGCCCTTGTAGAGGATTATGTCGGCTGTCATCAGCACCGGATAGCCGAGAAGACCGTAGTTCACGTTCTCAGGCTGCTGCTTCACCTTCTCCTTGAAAGTCGGCACGCGATATAGCCAACTCAGGGGCGTCAACATGCTCAGAATCGTGTGAAGCTCGGCGACCTCAGGCACGTGTGACTGCACGAAGATGACGCACTTGCGCGGGTCTATGCCGGCGGCCAGCCAGTCCAGAACCATGTTGAAGATATCGTCCTGGAGTGAGGACGTGTCTTCGATCGTCGTCAGCGCGTGCAGGTCGACGACGCAGTAGAAGCAATCATACTCATCCTGCATCGCAACCCAGTTGCGGATGGCGCCGAAGTAGTTGCCGATATGCTGGCGACCCGTGGGGCGAAAGCCGGAGAAAACTCGCTTGGCCATGAGGAACCAACCCTCCGCACGAAAAGGAATTGGTAGCGCATACCGGATTCGGACCGGTGATCTCCTCCTTGAGAGGGAGGTGTCCTAGGCCGCTAGACGAATGCGCCGTTACGAGGACTGAGGATAGAGTGTAGTCTGCCGGGGCACTCTCAGTCAAGCTACAACGGCAGTTGCGCCTGACTCCCGGGAGGCACCGTGGCGACGGCCGCGCGCATGAAAGCGGCGAAGAGCGGATGAGGTCGGTCGGGCCGCGACTTGAACTCCGGATGGAACTGACATCCGAGCATCCACGGGTGGCCGGATAGTTCGGATATCTCCACCAGGTCACCGTCGCGTGACGTCCCGCTGAACACCAGACCGGCCGACCCGAGGACCTCACGATACGCGTTGTTGAACTCGAAGCGGTGGCGATGGCGCTCCCTGACCATGTCAACTCCGTAGGCAGCCGCAGCCTTGCTCCCGGGCTGAAGGTAGCACGGATAGGCGCCAAGACGCATCGTGCCACCGAGGCGGTCGATGGTCCTCTGCTCGGGGAGAAGGTCGATCACCGGATGCTGAACCGCGGGCTCGAACTCAGTCGAGTTCACGCTGTCAGAGTGGAGCACCTCCCGGGCCAGCTCGATGACCATGACCTGCATGCCCAGGCACAGGCCAAAGTACGGCACGCCGCTCCGTCGAGCGTACCGGGCGGCCACCACCATGCCTTCGATGCCACGGATGCCGAACCCACCTGGAACCACGATCCCCTGCGCGGATGCCAGGCGGGCGGACACGTTCTCGTCCGTAAGTTGCTCGGCACTGACCCAGAAGAGGTCGAGCACCCGGTCGAGGTGCAGCGCGGCGTGCTTCAGCGACTCTCGCACTGACAGGTAGGTGTCCTCAAGCTCGACGTACTTTCCGACGAGGGCTATCGAAACGCGTTCTTCGGCATGCTGCAGACGGGAAACGATGTCCTCCCAGGCCGAGAGGTCATCCGGTCCCTCCGGCAGGCCAAGCCTGCGCGCCACAAGTTCTCCCATTCCCGCCCGCGACAGCACCAGGGGAACCTCGTAGATGCTCTCAACGGTCGGCAGGGACACCACAGCGTTGCGCGGCACGTCGCAAAACAGGGCTACCTTCGTGCGCAGGTCGTCCGCCATCGGGTAGTCGCTGCGGCACACGATTATGTCCGGTTGTATGCCCATGCTGCGAAGCTCGCGAACGCTGTGCTGCGTCGGCTTCGTCTTCAGCTCCCCGGTGGAGGCGAGGTGGGGCAGGTACGTAACGTGGATGTAGAGGACGTTCTCCCTGCCGACATCCTTCCGCAACTGGCGGATCGCCTCGATGAACGGCTGTCCCTCGATGTCACCGACTGTGCCGCCGATCTCCGTTATGAGCACTTCGGCGCCGATGCGCGATGCGCACTCGGTGATGGTTCGCTTAATCTCGTCGGTCACATGGGGGATGACCTGGATAGTACCGCCGAGGAAAACGCCTTCGCGCTCCTTATTGATGACCGAGCTGTATACCTTGCCGGAGGTGGCGTTGGCACCCGCGGTCAGATCGACGCCGATGAAGCGCTCGTAGTGGCCCAGGTCGAGGTCGGTCTCCGCGCCATCCTCGGTAACGTACACCTCGCCGTGCTGATACGGCGACATCGTCCCGGGATCGACATTGAGGTAGGGATCCAGCTTCTGAACGGCAACGCCGACGCCGCGGGCCTTGAGCAAAGCGCCGATGGAAGCGACGGTAATGCCCTTGCCGACAGAACTGACAACACCGCCGGTGACGAAGATGTGTCTGGCCATGGACGAAGATACCGAGGCGCTTCTTCTGCGGATTATAGGTACGACCGGTGGCCCTGTCAATGGCGGGTCAAAGCATTGCGGCATTGCATGAATCGGAACCGGCAATCAGCAGGCACGCGGATTGCCGCTCAGTGCTTCGTTGAAGGCGGCCTGAAGCCTGATTGACGCCAGACAGTCAGCTTTGTCGTGCCGCCACGCCGCTTGACAATACCCACACCGCATGGTAGCGTATTCGCGGCTACCGGTTGCCGGTAGCCTCTACTAATCAGTCCACCCGGAGACCACGATGAGACGCGTGCTGGTTCGACAGGAGTTCTGTATTGGGTGCGGCCTTTGCCGCGTCCACTGCGAGGCGCATCACGCCGGTGGCGATGACATCGCCAAGGTGCTGAAGATGCGGCAATGGCCCGCTGTCGGCGGCATTCGAATCGAGCACCGCGAGATCGAGTCGCTCTCCGTACGCTGCCAGCACTGCGACGATGCGCCCTGCATCGATGCCTGCCTGACCGGCGCGATGCATCGGGACGAGTCCAGCGGTTTCGTCCTGGTCGACCAGGAGAAGTGCATCGGCTGCGGTACGTGCACGCTGGTCTGTCCATTCGCCGCCGTCAGGCAAGATGTTCTGAGTGGAAAGGCCGTCAAGTGCGACGGATGTCGCGATAGAGACACGCCGCGGTGTGTCGCCGCGTGTCCAAACGGAGCGCTGGTTCTCGAGCAGGTGAGAAAAGAGGTTCCGGCGCCGGTACCGGCAGCCGGTGACCGCCATCCAATTCTGGTATGATTTGCAGCAAGCCTTAGCGCTAAGGAGGTATTGCTGTGAATCTGAGACGCCCCAACTCGAACGACGCCACTCGTACGGCGAATCGGTCGCGCGATGTTGCGCCGATGAGTGGTCTGTGCTCCCGTTGTATCGACGGTTGCACCGGCAACTGCGAGGTCTTCAAGTCGACCTTCCGCAGCCGTGAGCTCATCTACCCGGGACCGTTCGGAGAGATTACCGCCGGCGGTGACAAGGAATACCCGGTCGACTACTCGCACCTGAACATCCAGGGATACGCCCTGGGGGCCAAGGGGCTTCCGGACGGCGTCGTAGCTACGCCTGATACCGCGACGTTCCCGGCTGTGAACACGGAGACGTCGTATGGATGGGATATCAAGGTTCCGCTGCGAATCCCGGTATTCACCGGCGCGCTCGGCTCCACGGAGATAGCCCGCAAGAACTGGGAGCACTTCGCGATCGGCGCCGCCCTGAGCGGCATCACCGCCGTCTGCGGCGAGAACGTCTGCGGCATCGATCCCAGGCTTGAGTTGGATGCCGCGGGCAAGGTCATCTCGGCGCCCGACATGGATCGGCGGATTGAGATCTACCGTCGCTACTACGACGGTTACGGCGAGATCCTGGTGCAGATGAATGTCGAGGATACGCGCCTCGGCGCCGGCGAATATGTACACCGGAAGCATGGTCTGGAGACGATCGAGCTCAAGTGGGGACAGGGAGCGAAGTGTATCGGCGGCGAAATCAAGGTTGCCAGCCTGGAGCGCGCGCTACAACTCCAGCAGAGGGGCTACATCGTGACTCCCGACCCCAGCGATCCCATGAACCAGGCTGCCTTCAAGAGCGGCGCTCTGAAGGAGTTCGAGCGGCACAGTCGCATGGGGTTCATCAGCGAGGATGGCTTCCTGCAGGAGGTGCAGAGGCTGCGCGACGTGGGCTTCAAGAGGGTCACGCTGAAGACCGGCGCCTACAGTCTTCGTGAGCTTGCGATGGCTATCAAATGGGGTTCAAAAGCCCATGTCGACCTGCTGACCATCGACGGCTCCTCCGGCGGAACCGGCATGAGCCCGTGGCGGATGATGGAGGAATGGGGCATCCCGAGCCTTTACCTGCATTCGTCGGCCTATGAGTTCTGCAAGCGGCTCGCTGACAGAGGGGAGCGCGTGCCGGATATCGCCTTCGCCGGCGGTTTCAGCAGCGAGGACGGCATATTTAAGGCCCTGGCGCTCGGTTCGCCGTTCGTCAAGGCCATCTGCATGGGGCGCGCCATGATGATACCGGGCATGGTGGGCAAGAATATCGCCAAGTGGTTGCAGGACGGCAAGCTGCCGAATACCGTCAGCCAGTTCGGCTCCACGCCCGAAGAGATTTTCGTGTGCTACGAGGAAGTGAAGAAGATGGTCGGCGCGGACGAGATGAAGAACATTCCTCTCGGCGCTCTGGGCATCTACAGCTACTCGCAGAAGCTGAAGGTCGGCCTGCAGCAGATAATGGCCGGCAGCCGGAACTTCAGTGTGAACAGCATCAGCCGCCGTGACCTCATGTCTCTCACCGAAGAGTGCACGAAGGTCAGCGGAATCCCGTACGTTATGGATGCGTACAAAGAGGAGGCGCTGGCGGTACTGGACAGCTAGTCTGCACCCGTTGCGCTTCATCCCTGTCGGAGGAGGTCCTCGGGTGCGGCGGATTCGCCGTCCGGACGGCAATGCACGGCGCCGAGGAGGAAGGCAATGCCCGACAACTGGGGACCTCACTTCATCGTTCCGTCGGAAACGCTGAGGACCTTCTCCGGCAGGGTCCTGCTCCGGGAGGAGCTTGACGAGAGCCTCCTGCGAAAGGACCTCGATTCGCTCGGCCTCACGGGACCGGTCGTCAAGATTACCAACCCCTGGTACATGCGCAAGGTTGACCAGCTCACATGGGTCAAGCTTGGTGAGTCCGACGACCAGGTCGCCAATTTCCCGGTCAGCTGGGACACGTCCACCGTCGAGAACGGCGAGTACGAAGTCCTCGGGCTGATGCACGTCTTCGTCAGGGAAGGCAACGCCCAGCACGTCGTGGCGCGGCAGAACATCGTCCGCGTGGTTGTTGCCAACCGCCGCTGAACGGAAAGGCGCCTCGTGAACGTTGCGGTCATCGACTACGGTGCAGGCAACCTGCGCAGCGTCCTCTCTGCGCTGCGCACTGTCGGCTGCTCCGTGCGCGTCATCGATACGGCCGCGGACATCAGCCAGGTGCGGGCGCTCGTACTTCCCGGCGTCGGGGCTGCCGCGGATACGATGGAAGGCCTCGACAGCCGTGGACTCGGTGACGTTGTGCGCTCGTGGGCGGAAGCAGACCGGCCGTTCCTGGGCATCTGCATGGGTCTGCAGGTTCTTTTCGATGACTCCACTGAGGGCGGCGGGCGGAAATGCCTGGGCATCCTCCCGGGGCACGTCGTCCGTCTCCCAACGTGGGAGAAGGTCCCCCACATGGGCTGGAACCAGGTGTATTTCGACGCGGCCAATCCACTCTTCCGCGGCATCCTGCCGGGCAGCAACTTCTACTTTGTGCACAGCTACATTGCTGAACCGGCCGAGCCGTCCGTCATAGCCGGACAGACGGACTACGGTGTCCGATTCTGCAGTGTCGTACAGAAAGGCAACCTCATCGCAACGCAATTCCACCCAGAGAAGAGCGGAGGCGTCGGTCTCCGCGTCTATCGGAACTTCCTCTCGGCGGTCGCGGAATAGCCGGGAGGCTCCGGAGCAAGACACAACATGGAGCACTTCAAGTACGTCGTGGTCGGCAACTCGGCCGGAGCCGTGGCGGCAGTGCGCGAGTTGCGCAAAGTCGATGACAGGGGCACGCTGCTTGTGCTGTCCGAGGAACCCTATGCGGCATACTCCCGCCCCCTCATCGCAAAGCACGTATCCGAGGCGAAGGCGGTCGAGCAGATGGCGCTTGTGCCCCCCGGGTACTATCGCGACTGCGGCATCGAACTGCGTCTCAACACCAGGGTCGCCGCAGTGGACACGGGAGGTCACCTCCTACGACTGCAGGACGGCGCCCTGGTCGGCTGGGACAGGCTGCTGCTGGCGACAGGAAGCACGCCCATCGTCCCTCCGATTCCGGGAAACAGGCGTCCCGGGGTATTCACCTTCACTACCTATGACGACGCGAGGGCGGTCGCGTCGTTCGTCCCTGCCGTTCGCCACGCCGTTGTCATCGGCGGAGGGTTCATCGGGCTCAGTGCGACGGATGCTCTGCTGAAACGCGGCGTCGGCGTCTCGGTCGTGGAGATGCAGCCGCGCATTCTCAGCGCCATGCTCGACTCCGCCGCGTCGTGTCTGGTCGAGGATGCCGCGACCGCCGCCGGCGCGTCCGTCCTGACGAGTCGGCGCGTAGTGTCCATCGACGGCAGCCCGGGACAAACCGGTTCCGTAGCTTCAGTACTGCTCGACAATGATACGAGGATTCCGTGCGAGATGGTCATCCTTGCCGTCGGCGTACGGCCACGCACGGAACTTGCGGCAGGCGAGCTGACCGTCGAGCGGGGCATCGTCGTCGATGAGCAGATGCGCACTTCCCGCCCCGACGTCTTCGCGTGTGGAGATGCCTCCCAGTCCTACGACTTCGTCCGCGGAACGTCCGGCGTGATAGCCGTCTGGCCGAACGCGGTGTCGGGAGGGGCCGTTGCGGGCGCCAATATGGCAGGGCTGTCCCGCGTCTACGAAGGCGGCACAACACTCAATGCACTGCCCTACTTCGGCCTTTCCGTTGCTTCAGCAGGAGTGATAGAGGACAGCTCCTCCGCGGTCGACATCGAGGTTGCCAGCTCCGCAGGCTCCTACCGCAAGATAGTCCTGCGAAACGGGGTCGTCATCGGCATGGTCTTCGCGGGAAGCACGGACACCTCCGGTCTCATACACATGCTCATGAAGCGCAGAGTGCGCGTGGACGGCTTCCGAAAGGCGCTGGTCAGCGAGGGTTTCGGGTTGCTGTCGCTTCCGCCCGAACTCTGGCAGGACGACGTCACGAAGGACGGTGCGTCGGTCAACTGGAAGGGATAGCATATGCGCCTCGCCAGCGCGGCGTCGCGCGGCTCCGGGGCGCAAGGTGGATAGCATGATACAGGTTGCACGCTGCAATAATCCCCATGGCGACGACAAAGTGATGGATGGTTGTTCCATCTTCGGTGTGATGGACACGTCGGGCGCATCCATCCCTGCCGACGTCCCGATACGGGCCATCGATCTCATGCGCGACCGCGACAACGGTCTGGGCGGTGGCTTCGCCGCGTACGGTCTGTATCCCGACCACGCGGACAAGTACGCCTTCCACCTGATGTACACCAGTCGCGAGGGACAGAGGCAGACCGAGGAGTACCTTTCGGCACGATTCGTCATAGACAGGTCCGAGGCAATGGATGTCGACCCGTCGGCCGTCGCAAGTCCGCCCATGATGCAGCGGTATTTCGCCCTGCCGCGGCCCGACCGTGCCTCCGGGCCTGATGAGGCGCAGTTCCTGGCCGACGCCACGATGTACATCAACACCAGCATACCGGACAGCTTCGTCTTTTCGGCCGGCAAGAACATGGGTGTGTTCAAGGGCGTGGGTCACCCCTTCGACATCGCCCGCTTCTTCCGTCTGGAGCAGTACAGCGCCTATCTGTGGACAGCACACGGACGATTCCCCACGAACACGCCGGGATGGTGGGGAGGCGCCCACCCCTTCAGTCTGCTCGACTGGACGGTCGTCCACAACGGCGAGATTTCGTCCTACGGCATCAACCGTCGCTTCCTGGAGCAGTACGGCTATGTCTGTTCGCTGCAGACCGACACGGAGGTCGTTGCTTACGCGGTCGATCTTCTTGTTCGGCGCCACGGCCTTCCCATGGAGACAGCCGCCCGGGTGCTTGCCGCGCCTTTCTGGACCGACCTGACGCGCCGCAGCGGCGAAGAGGCAGAGATCGAGCGCGTCCTGAGAATCACCTATGGCAGCCTGTTGCTGAACGGACCCTTCACCGTCATCATCGGACGACAGGGAGAGATGGTCGGTCTGACCGACCGCATCCGTCTGCGGCCTCTTGTCGTTGCGACGAAGGGTTCCACGGCGTACCTCTCCTCGGAGGAGTCAGCCATACGGCTGGTGAGCCCCGACCTTGATGACACCTGGATCCCGGTCGGAGGACAGCCAGTCATTGCCCGGCTCGGACAGGTCCCGACTCAGGATGGGCCCGTGCCACAACGCGAGGTCACAGCCGGTGCTCACTAAGAGGATCATCCCATGCCTTGACGTCAAAGACGGCAGGGTAGTCAAGGGCACCAGCTTCGAATCGCTGCGGGACTCCGGCGACCCGGTTGAGTTGGCGCGGCGTTACTACCACGAGGGCGCGGACGAGCTCGTGTTCCTCGACATCACGGCCAGCAAAGAACACCGGGACACAATGGTCGAGGTCGTCGAGCGTATTGCCGACGTTGTGTTCATACCGCTCACCGTCGGTGGCGGTCTACGCAACCTGGAGGACATGAGGCGCATGCTCCTCGGCGGGGCCGACAAGGTGTCGCTCAATACCGCCGCCGTCGCAGACCCGAGACTCATCAGCCGGGCCGCTGAGAAGTTCGGCACGCAGTGCATCGTCGTCGCAATCGACGCCAAGCGGATGCCCGATGCATCTCCGGCCAGATGGCAGGTTCACACGTACGGTGGGAGCGTATCCGTCGAGCTGGACGCGGTGGAGTGGGCCATACGCGCGGCGGAACTCGGGGCGGGAGAGATCCTTCTCACCAGCATGGATGCCGACGGCCACAAGGCCGGCTACGATCTGGAGCTGACGAGGGCCGTCTCCACCAGTGTCTCGATTCCCGTGATTGCCAGCGGCGGGGCAGGCAGCGCCGAGGACCTGTACCGGGCGCTGAGCGACGGCTACGCCGACGCGGTGCTGGCGGCAAGCATCTTCCACTACCGCCAGCTCACGATACTGCAGACGAAGCAGTACCTGCACGACCGCCAGGTGCCGGTGAGGCTATAAGACATGACAATGAAGAGCTACCTCCCCACTGCATTCATCGTGGAGCGCGACCCGAGCCGCTGCGTCCAGTGCAAGGTGTGCGTGAACCAGTGCTCCTTCGGCGTCCACTACTATGACGAGGACGAGAACGTCGTCAAGACGCACGAACAGAGCTGCGTGGGTTGCCATCGCTGCGTGGCCTTCTGCCCGACAAACGCACTCACGGTTCGCCGCAATCCCCTGGAGTACCGCCCCAACGCCAACTGGCGCTCGGAGGTCATCGAAGACATCCTGAAGCAGGCGGAGAGCGGCGGCATGATTCTGACCGGCATGGGCAGCGACAAGGGGCACAAGATCTACTGGGACAACCTGCTGTTGAATGCAAGCCAGGTGACGAACCCGTCGATCGATCCCCTGCGCGAGCCGATGGAGTTGAGCACCTATCTCGGTCGCAAGCCTGACCGGGTGGAGTTCGACGCGGCCGGGAAGCTGAAGACCGTGATGCCGCCTCAGGTGCGGCTCGAGGTGCCCATCATGTTCGCCGCCATGTCGTACGGCGCCGTCAGTCTGAATGTCCAGAAGTCCCTCGCGCGGGCCGCGTCCGAGCTCGGCACCCTGTGGAACACGGGTGAGGGAGGACTGCACCCCTCGCTCGCGCGCTACACACCGAACACCGTGGTCCAGGTCGCGTCGGGCCGGTTCGGCGTCCACGCGGAGTATCTACGCAACGCCAGAGTCGTGGAGATCAAGATCGGCCAGGGAGCCAAGCCCGGCATCGGCGGACATCTCCCCGGCGAGAAGGTCACGGACGACGTGTCCCGGACGCGCATGATTCCCCGCGGGACCGATGCCCTCTCGCCCTTCCCGCACCACGACATCTACTCCATCGAGGACCTGCGACAGCTCATCTATGCGCTGAAAGAGGCGACCAACTACGAGAAGCCCATCTCGGTGAAGATAGCCGCAGTGCACAACGCGGCGGCAATCGCCAGCGGGACGGTACGCGCCGGCGCCGACATCGTCGTAATCGACGGCATTCGTGGCGCTACCGGAGCAACACCGAAGGCGATACGTGACAACGTCGGCATCCCCATCGAGCTCGCCCTGGCGTCGGTCGATACCAGGTTGCGCGAGGAGGGCATCCGGAATCAGGCCTCCATCGTGGCATCAGGAGGTCTGCGCAACAGCGCAGACATCGCCAAGGCCATCGCTCTCGGTGCCGACGCCGTGTACATCGGCACGGCGGCGCTCATCGCCCTCGGGTGCCACGTGTGTCAGCAGTGTCACACCGGCAAATGCTCCTGGGGCATCTGCACGAGCGACCCCGCTCTCACGAAGCGCATCAACCCTGAGATAGGCGCCCAGCGGCTCGTCAATCTTCTGCGGGGCTGGAGCCTCGAGATCAAGGACATGCTCGGCGGCATGGGCGTGAACGCCATCGAGAGCCTTCGCGGAAACCGGCTCCACCTGCGCGCCATCGGCCTCACGGACACGGAGATGGACGTGCTCGGCGTCAGGATGGCGGGAACCTAGCGTCAGCCGCTCACGGCACAGAGAAGGGATTCATGGAAATCGACGCACTTGGTCAGACCTACCGCGAGCTGAACGCTTCCTTGAACGACGCGGTCCAGCACGGCGCCGACCATATCGTCGTGCGAAACGTGAACGGACAGCGCTACATCGGTACGAATCTTCAAGCCAGCGTGACGCTGGAGCTGTACGGCACCCCCGGGAATGACCTCGGGGCGTTCATGAACGGTCCGCTCATCCACATCCACGGCAACGGTCAGGACGGCGTCGGCAACACGATGAACGACGGAGAGATCGTGGTGCATGGACGCGCCGGGGACGCTCTCGGCCTTGCAGCCCGGGGCGGCGCCATATTCGTCAGGGATGGAACCGGCTATCGCGCGGGCATTCACATGAAGGAATACGAGGGCCGCCGGCCCCTTGTCGTCGTCGGAGGCGGGGCGCAGGACTTCCTCGGCGAGTACATGGCCGGAGGCATCCTGGTCGTGTTAGGATTGGACGAACGAGGGTTGGGGTGGTCACGTGCCCGCTTCATCGGGACGGGCATGCATGGGGGTGCTATCTACCTGCGCGGGCATGTCGAAGACCACCAGCTCGGCAAGGAGGTCGGCGTGTCCTCACCGGACGAAGCTGACCGCCGTGCCATCGGGGATGCCGTGCAGCGGTATGCGCGCCACTTCGGAGTTGACGAGAAAGCCATCCTCTCGGCCGAGTTCATCAAGCTGTTCCCTCTCTATCTCCGGCCGTACGGACGGCTCTACGCGTACTAGTCCACTGCCTTGAGGGCCGCCACATGGCCATGCGCATCGTCATCGTCGCGATTGAGCCTGCGGACGGCACGGCCGTCGCCAACGCCCTCGGACTGCTCGAAGATGTGGACGTCCAGGAAGCCACCTTGCCGGGTCTCGCATCAGTGCTACGTCCGACGCCGAGGCTCGTCGTCGCCTGCGTCGCTTCCGAGCGAGACATCTCGACGCTTCCCCCACAGGTGAAGCGACTGGTACAGTGCCCCGTGCTGGTCGTCGTCCCCACCTCGATGAGTGCTGCCGTTGCCGCCTCGCTCGCCATCGATGACTTCGCTATCGAGGGAGCCGACGCAGAGGAACTCCGCGCGCGGGCCCGCCGGCTGGCCAGCACCAGTCCGTCCGGCGGCGAGATCATCCGTAGAGGCGATCTCACGATCGACACGACGACGTGCGAAGTCAGCCTCTCCGGGAGTCTCGTCGAGTTGACCTTCAAGGAGTACGAGCTTCTCAGGTTCCTGGCTGCCCATCCCGGCCGCGTCCACTCCCGTGAGGCGCTGCTCAACAGCGTGTGGGGTTATGACTACTATGGCGGCGACCGCACGGTGGACGTGCACATCCGCCGCCTTCGCAGCAAGATAGAGGACGCGAACCACACATTCATCGATACGGTCCGCAACATCGGCTACCGCTTCCATCGAGACGCATAGCGTCCCTCCCACCATCCCGCGAAACACCGTTGTAACAATGCCGTAACGCAGAGGAAACCTGGCGCACCTACACTCACGCCCACATTGGCAAGGGAGGTGAGCAGTGAGTGTCAACGCGGCGGACACGGCCTGGGTTCTCGTATCCACGGCGCTGGTTATGCTGATGACACCGGGGCTTGCGCTCTTCTACTCCGGCATGGTGAGGCGGAAGAACGCGGTCTCCACGACAATGATGTCCTTCTGCGCGCTCGGCCTAGTCGGAGTGCTGTGGGTGCTGTACGGATACAGCCTCGCATTCGGCGCCGACCGGGGCGGCCTGATTGGCGGACTTGAGCACGTGTTCCTCCTCGGAGTCGGACAGGCACCTTCGGACACCTACGCCGGCACCATCCCTCACCTGGCGTTCTTCGCCTTCCAGGGGATGTTCGCAGTCATCACGGTGGCGCTGATCAGCGGAGCGGTCGTCGAGCGCATGCGCTTCCGAGCGCTGCTTCTCTTCTCCGTCCTCTGGCTCACCGTGGTGTACTGCCCTGTCGCGCACTGGGTCTGGGGCGCGGGTGGTTGGCTCCTGTCCCTCGGCGCCCTGGACTTCGCCGGCGGAACCGTAGTGCACATCTGCGCCGGATTCTCCGCTCTGGCGCTCGCCATCGTGCTGGGTCCCCGAAAGGGGTATGGCAAGGGAGAGGCGATGGAACCGCACAACGTCCCGATGGTGGTACTCGGCGCGGGACTCCTCTGGTTCGGGTGGTTCGGCTTCAATGCCGGAAGCGCGCTGACTTCAGGAGGGCTCGCATCGTCGGCGTTCGTCGCGACGAACACCAGCGCCGCGGCCGCAGCTCTGACCTGGATGCTGCTGTCGTGGTGGGACCGTCGCCCCAGCGCGCTGGGGACCGCTACTGGAGCCGTGGCCGGCCTCGTGGCTATCACCCCCGCTGCCGGGTTCGTCTCCCCGGTGATGGCCATCCCGATGGGGGTAGTCGTATCGTGCCTGTGCTATTATTGCATCCGGCTCCGTGTGAAGCTGGGAGTCGATGAGTCGCTGGATGTGTGGGCGGTGCACGGCATGGGTGGTGTCTGGGGTGCACTGGCCACCGGCCTCTTCGCCGACCCCGCTGTCAGCGGAGGCGCTACAGGCCTCCTGTACGGCAACCCCGCCCAGATCGGACTGCAGGCCCTCGGCGTAGCGGTCGTGGCGGCTTTTGCCTTCGCGATGAGCTACGGACTGGGTCGCGCAATCTCCGCGACGATGGGGTTGAGGGTTCCGAGTCGCGAGGAAACCATCGGGTTGGACCTCGCCGAGCATGCTGAACGCGCATACGGAGGCGTAGTATCATGAAGAAGATCGAGGCGATTATCCGTGAAGAACGGCTGGACGCCGTCAAGAATGCACTTGAAGCCCGCGGATACTTCGGAATGACCGTCTCGCAGGTGTACGGACGTGGCCGCCAGAAGGGTCTGCGCCTCCAGCAGAGGTCAGGGGAATACGAGGTTGACCTTCTGCCCAAGGCCAAGGTCGAGGTCGTTGTCCTCGAGGAAGACGTGGCCGGCGTGATGCAGGCTCTGGCCGGTACGGCTCGCACGGGCGACATCGGCGACGGAAAGATATTCGTTCTGCCCGTGTATGATGCGATGCGTATCCGCACGGGCGAAGCGGGGGCGGATGCGGTCTAGCACCGCAGTCTCCGGACGCCGGAGGTTGACATGAGCGCATCACCGAAGTACGAGACTATCATCGGTCTCGAGGTGCACGCGCAGTTGCTGACGCGCACCAAGATGTACTGCGGTTGCTCGGCCGACTATCAGAACGCAGCACCCAACTCGCATGTGTGCCCGGTGTGTCTCGGCATGCCGGGGAGCCTGCCGGTGGCGAACCGCAGCGCCATCGAGTGCGTGATGATGACGGCTCTCGCTTTGCACTGCGAGCTCCCTCCGGACACACGGTTCGACCGCAAGAACTACTTCTACCCCGATCTGATGAAGGGCTACCAGATCTCTCAGTACGACATGCCCATCGGCCGCTCCGGATGGCTGGACATCGAGGTGAACGGCGTTGCCAAGCGAATCGGCATCACGCGCGTACACCTGGAGGAAGATGTCGCCAAGTCGCTGCACATGGGACGATACAGCCTGATCGACGTCAACCGCTCGGGGGTCCCGCTGATGGAGACCGTGAGCGAGCCGGACATGCGTTCGGCAGAAGAGGCTCGCGAGTACCTCGTGCGTCTTCGCGCGCTGTTGCGCTATCTCGGTGTCTCCACCGGCAACATGGAGGAAGGCAGCTTTCGCTGCGACGCCAATATCAGCCTCCGACCGTACGGCTCGACGGAGTTCGGCGCGAAGATCGAAGTCAAGAACATGAACAGCTTCAGGGGAGTCTATCGCGCCCTCAAGTACGAAGAGGAGCGCCAGGCCGACGTTCTGGAGCGTGGCGGCACACTGCAGCAGGAGACGAGGGGCTGGCTCGACGGCGAGGGGGTGACCGTGCTCCAGCGCACCAAGGAGTACGCCGAGGACTACCGCTACTTCCCCGAGCCGGACATCCCTCCCTTCGTGCTCGACCGTGTTTGGACCGACCGCATCAGCGCCTCTATGCCCGAATTGCCCGACGCGCGCCGAACGAGATTCGTCTCCGACTACGCTCTCCAGCCGGCGGACGCCGGTACGCTGGTCGCCTCCCGCGCCATGGCGGACTTCTTCGAGCGATGCGTCGAGAAGTCCGGAGCCGGCAAGGCGCGGGCAGTCGCCAACTGGCTGTTGAGCGATGTCAGTCGGCTGCTGAACGCCGACGGTGTGGAGGTCTGCGACTGTCCGCTCCGCCCGGAGGGCGTCGCCGAGCTGGTTGAACTCATCGACCGCGGGGCGCTGGGCGGTCCGGCGGCAAAGCAGGTGCTCGAGCAGATGTACAAGTCGGGCAAAATGCCGGCCGCGATCATGGAGGAACTCAACCTCGGACAGATAAGCGGCTCCGACGCCCTCGTCGAGGCAATACGACAGGTGATCGCCGAGAACCCCAAGGCGGCGGCTGACTTCCGGGCCGGCAAGCCCCAGTCCATCACCTTTCTGACAGGCCAGGTGATGCGGCTCACCCGCGGGCGCGCCAATCCGGCTGTGACGCGCCAACTCCTGGAACGCGAGCTGCTTCAGCGGTCCTGACCGCGGCACAATTCACCGGGCCGCAACACCCGCGAAACATCCCTGTAACATTTCGCCTCGACAATGTCCCCGTAACAGAGAAGTGCATCGACATTGCACGCTCACGTTAAGGAGGAAGCATGGCCAAGCGAACGAGGGATGAAGCGAAAGAGTATGTGCTCAAGACTGCGAAAGAGCACGACGTCAAGTTCATCCGACTGTGGTTCACGGACATCCTGGGGTTCCTGAAGAGCTTTGCCATTACCGTCGAGGAGCTCGAGGGGGCGCTCGCGGAGGGCATGGGCTTCGATGGCTCGTCCATCGAGGGTTTCTGCCGCATCGATGAGAGCGACATGATGGCGTTGCCCGACCCCGAGACCTTCCAACTGCTGCCCTGGCGACCGAAGGAACACAACGCGGTTGCGCGCATGTTCTGCGACATCGTGAACCCGGACAGGACGCCGTTTGCGGGCGATCCGCGCTACGTCCTGAAGAGGAACCTGCAGCGGGCCGCCGAGCAGGGATACACCTACTACGTCGGACCTGAGCTGGAGTACTTCTACTTCAAAGATAAGTACGGAACGGAGCCTCTGGACGAAGGCGGGTACTTCGACATGACGCCTCTCGACGTCGCATCGGACCTCCGCCGGGAGACCGTACTGACGCTGGAGACCATGGGCATCGGCGTCGAGTACTCTCACCATGAGGTAGCTCCCAGCCAGCACGAGATCGATATGCGGTACACGGATGCTCTGACGATGGCCGACAACGTCATGACCTACCGGCTGGTCGTCAAGGAAATCGCACTTGCGCACGGCGTGCATGCGACATTCATGCCCAAGCCCGTCTTCGGCATCAACGGCAGCGGAATGCACGTCCACCAGTCCCTGTTCAAGGACGCCCGCAACACGTTCTTCGACGCGAAGGGTCTGTACTCGCTCTCGCCTGCGGCCCTTTCCTACATCGCCGGTATCCTGAAGTACGCCCCGGAGTTCACCGCTGTCACGAACCAGTGGATCAACTCCTACAAGCGGCTGGTTCCAGGCTATGAGGCCCCCGTGTATCTGTCCTGGGCGCGCCGCAACCGGGCCGACCTCATCCGGGTGCCCGGCTACAAGCCCGGCAAGGAAGTGGCGACGCGCATCGAGTTCCGTTCGCCGGACCCGGCCTGCAACCCCTACCTGGCTTTCTCGGTGATGCTGGCCGCCGGCCTCGCGGGCATTGAAGAGAAGCTCACTCCTCCCGAGCCCGTCGAGGAGAACGTGTACGAGATGAGCGCCGAGGAGCGCAAGAAGCGCGGCATCGACACCCTCCCAGCAAGCCTGTACGAGGCCATCCTGCTGACTGAGAAGAGCGAACTCGTGCGCAAGGCGCTGGGCGAGCACGTCTTCAACGCGTTCATCGCGAACAAGAAGCTCGAGTGGGACGAGTATCGCACACAGGTGACCGAGTTCGAGATCAAGCGTTACCTGCCGGTGTTCTAACTCGGCGACCTGCTACAATATCGTAGCGGGTCCGGCAAGCGGTCGCCGGTGACGAGAGTAGCGTGATACAGAGAATGAGCGACCCGGGCAGACGGCAAGCGCTGTCTGTCCGGGTCGCACTTGCGCAGATTAACAGCACTGTCGGCGACCTTGAGGGCAACACCTCCAGGATCGTTGAGAGCATCGGGAGAGCAGCCGATGCTGGCGCCGACATCGTGGTGTTTCCTGAACTGGCCATCTCCGGATACCCTCCGGAGGACCTCCTGCTCCGCCCGCGCTTCATCAGTCAGAACCAGGCGTCCCTCCTGAAGATAGCGTCCAACTGTCACGGTCCGCTCGTGGTAGTCGGCTTCATCGACAGCGATGCCGACGTCTACAACGCGGCGGCACTCATCGACGAAGGTCGAATCGTGGGCATCTACCACAAGGTCTTCCTGCCGAACTACGGCGTATTCGACGAGAACCGGTACTTCCGAGCCGGTCACGATTGCCCCGTGTTCGATGTCGGAGGAATCGGCATCGGCGTCACGATATGCGAAGACGTCTGGTACGAGGGCGGCCCGGCAAGCGTTCAGGCGGCAAACGGCGCTGAGATCATCGTCAACCTGAGCGCGTCTCCGTACCATCGCGGCAAGCGCGACACCCGTCGCCAGATGCTTGCCACGCGCGCGCAGGACAACGTCTGCGTTTTCGCGATGTGCAACCTGGTCGGAGGGCAGGACGAACTCGTGTTTGATGGCGACAGCATCATTGTCGACGAACGCGGAACCGTTCTCGCCGCCGGCCGGCCATTCCTGGAAGACCTCGTCCTCGCCGACGTGCAGGTAGAGTCGGTCTTCCGCGCACGGCTGCACGATCCCAGATGGCGCAAGGCGGAGTCCTTCATCATCGGACAGGGTCTCGAGCACTCCAGCGTTGCCGTCACCGGCCGCACTTTCGGAGCAGCCAAGTCCACCATCACGCCCCCTCTGCCGCCTCAACTCGATCCTCGCGAAGAGGTCTACCAGGCGCTCGTCCTCGGGACACGCGATTACGTCCTCAAGAACGGCTTCAAGACAGTGGTCGTAGGTATGTCCGGAGGCATCGACTCCACACTTGTCGCCTGCATCGCACACGACGCACTGGGACCGGAGAACGTGGTTGGTGTCTGCATGCCCTCGCGATTCACCGCAGGTCGCAGCATCTCGGACGCGCAAGCCGTTGCCCGTAACCTGGGGTTGCGGTTGCTGGACATCCCGATCGAGTCGGCACACAAGGCCTTTCTCGACATGCTGGCGGAGACCTTCGCCGGGCGGGAGCCGGACGCCACGGAGGAGAACCTGCAGGCCCGCATCCGCGGCACAGTACTCATGTCACTATCGAACAAGTTCGGCTGGCTCGTACTCACCACAGGCAACAAGAGCGAGATGGCAACGGGCTACACCACCCTGTACGGCGACATGGCGGGCGGGTTCGCCGTGCTCAAGGACGTCCCCAAGACCCTCGTCTATGAGCTGGCGGCGTATCGTAACTCGATCGGCGCTACTCCCGTCATTCCCCGGCCCGTCATCGAGCGGGCGCCCTCGGCTGAGCTGCGCCCCGATCAGAAAGACAGCGACAGTCTGCCGCCCTACGAGATACTCGACCCGATCCTGAGATCATACGTGGAAGACGACCGAAGCATCGCGCAGATCGTTGCGCTCGGCTACGACCTGGCGACAGTGGAGAAGACCGCCAGACTGGTCGATAACACCGAGTACAAGCGGCGCCAGGCGCCGCCGGGCATCAAGATAACCACCAGGGCGTTCGGCCGTGACCGCCGATTGCCGATAACGAACAGGTTCCATGGCTGACCAGCGTTGCGCATTCAGCCACCGACTGCGAAGGAGCGGACGATGACTCAGAAAGCGTACCTCGTCCTCGAGGACGGCACCACCTATGTCGGGGAGTCGTTCGGCGCCGCCACCACCTCGTATGGTGAGGCCGTGTTCGACACCAGCATGGTCGGCTACCAGGAGATGCTCACGGACCCCTCATTTTCCGGGCAACTCCTCACGCTGACGTACCCCCTCATCGGCAACTACGGTATCAACGACATCGACGATGAGTCCCCCCAGGTACAGGTTCGCGGTCTCGTCGTGCGGGAGCATTGTGACACTCCGAGCCACTTCGAATCGAAGCGGACGCTCGACGAGTATCTGAAGGCCTACGGTATTCCCGGCATTTCCGGGATCGACACTCGCGCCTTGACGCGGAAGCTTCGAGCCTCCGGGGTCATGATGGGCGTCATCACCAGCGAGATGGCCCCCTCGGAAGCGCTGGAGGCGCTTCGCGGCGCTCCGGCGTACGGGGCGCAGCATCTGGCTGGTGAGGTGTCCACGGACCGCAAGTACGTGGTTGAGCCGGCCGTTGCCGGGCGAGGCCTCCATGTCGCGCTGGTCGACTGCGGCGTCAAGCGGAGCATCGTGCGCTTCCTGTCTTCCGCCGGCTGCCGAGTCACTGTGGTGCCCATGAGTTCGGAGGCGGCCGCAATTCGCGCTCTGCGCCCGGATGGGCTTCTCCTCTCGCCCGGTCCGGGCGACCCTGTCCACCTGACAGCGCTTGAAGAGACAATGCGGGAGCTCATCGGTACCGTGCCAGTGATGGCGATCTGCCTTGGACACCAGGTTGTGGCGCGCGCGCTCGGAGCGAGCACCTACAAGTTGAAGTTCGGACACCACGGCGGCAACCACCCGGTGAAGGACGTCGCCACGGGCCGCGTCTACATTACGACCCAGAATCACGGCTACGCGGTCGACGCGTCGTCCCTGCCTTCCTGCCTGCAGGTCAGCCACGTCAACCTGAATGACGGCACCGTCGAGGGACTCGCTCACACCGACCTGCCGCTCATCTCCATTCAGTACCATGCCGAGGGCACACCGGGACCTATGGACAGCAACTACCTCTTCCAGAGATTCGTCGCGATGATGGAGGACGCCAGGAGGGTCAGCCGTTAGGCCGGCGCCTGTGCGGCAGTTGACCGGGATTGATTCAGCCATGATTCGGGACAGATGTGCCGTCTTCGGGGTGCTCGCGCCTGGTGAGGACGTTGCGCGTCTCATCTTCTTCGGCCTCTATGCCCTGCAGCACCGCGGTCAGGAGAGCAGCGGCATCGTCGTCTCGGACGGCAGGGAACTGAAGCGCCATGCGGCGGCTGGTCTCGTCTCTCAGGTCTTCGACGAGTCTTCGCTCAGCAGGCTCAGGGGATTCGTCGGCATCGGACACAACCGCTACTCGACAACTGGTTCGAGCAACGTCGAGAATGCCCAGCCGCTGTTGGTCGACGGCGAGGCCGGCATGCTGGCGCTCGCCCACAACGGCAACATCGTGAACGCCCTCGAGTTGAGGCGTGGACTCGAGGCCCGCGGATTCAAGTTCAGAACCGGCACCGATTCTGAGGTCGTCGCCAACCTTATTCTCGCGTCACCGGGGGCGGACTGGCCGGAACGCGTAGCCTCTGCCGCACGGCGTCTGGTCGGCGCATATTCACTCGTGCTCCTGACGAAGGATACCCTGATGGCCGTCCGCGATCCGCTCGGCGTCCGTCCCCTGTGCCTTGGCCATGTCGGAGCCAGTCCGGTCGTCTCATCCGAGTCATGCGGTCTCGACCATATCGGCGCGCGGTTCGAGCGGGACCTGCAGCCGGGAGAGATCCTGAGCATCTCTACAGACGGCGTCCGGCGGCACCAGATCGGCCTGCCGTCGCGGAAGGCATCCTGCGTCTTCGAGTACATCTACCTTGCCAGAGCGGACAGCATTCTGGACGGGAGGCTTGTTTACGAAGCGCGACAGCGCATGGGCGCCCGGTTGTGGGACGAGTATCCCGTCGACGCCGACTTCGTGGTGGGCGTACCCGATTCCGCTATCCCTGCCGCCATCGGCCTGTCCGAGGCATCGGGCATACCCTATTGCGAAGGATTGCTGAAGAACCGGTACGTCGGCCGTACTTTCATCTCGCCCGACCAGCGGTTGAGGGACCTCGGAGTTCAGTTGAAGTTCAATCCGCTCAGCGACGTCATCGCGGGCAAGAAGCTCGTGGTCGTTGACGACAGCATCGTTCGCGGCACAACGACGCCCCATGTCGTCGCGCTGCTGCGCCGAGCCGGCGCGAAGGAGATTCACCTGCGCATCTGCGCACCTCCGATTCTTCATCCCTGCTATCTGGGCGTCGACATGGCGACCGAGCAGGAGCTCATCGCCACACGGAAGAGCATCGAAGAGATACGTGACCACGTGCACGCGGACTCGCTCGGCTACCTGAGCCTCCGCTCGCTGCTGCACTCAGTACGCGAGGAGTACGATAAGCTCTGCACCGCATGCTTCACCGGAGACTACCCTGTGCCGGTGCAGATAGGTCTGGACAAGCTCTCTCTGGAGACTGCAGTATGACGAACGCTACACCTGTCGTGGGAGTTCTCGCTCTTCAAGGCTCGTTCGCCGAGCACCGGCGAGCGCTGGGCCGACTTGGCGCGGAAAGCGTTGAGATTCGCCTACCGGAGCACCTGAACGGCCTTGCCGGACTCATCATCCCCGGTGGCGAATCGACAACCATTCTGAAGCTCATTGACGAGTACGGCCTCCGGGGGCCGATGTGTGCAGCCGTCTCCGCGGGTCTGACGGTGCTCGGCACGTGCGCCGGGGCAGTCTGTCTCGCGACGGAGATCTCCAGTCACAGGATGAAGCCTCTCGGACTTCTCGACATCGCGATTGCCCGCAACGCCTTCGGCCGTCAGGTCGAGAGCTTCGAGGAAGACCTCCCATTCTCAGGGCTGGTCGGCCCATCGTTCCGCGGTGTGTTCATCCGTGCGCCGATCATAGAGCGGTGCGGCCGCGGGGTCGAGGTGCTGGCGCGTGTCAGCAACGGGAGCATTGTAGCCTGCAGACAGGATGCAATCCTTGTAACCAGCTTCCACCCCGAGTTCGTCGACGACCTGCGCGTTCACCAGTACTTTCTGAGTATCGTGGCCGAGCGAACCGGCATGACGCGGCCGCGTTGCGAGCAGAGCACTGCGGCCGTTTCCGAGTCGAAAACCGTCACTTCCGCAACGGGAGTGTGTGGGAGGGGCTGAGATGCAGAGCCTGGACAGGGACACCGAGAGGAAGACGCTCGCTATCCTGAAGGTGCTGTCGGAGTCGTCGGAGCCGCTAGGCTCCATCGCCATCTCCCGTGAGCTCGAGCGGCACGGTGTCTTTCTGAGTGAACGCGCGGTCCGCTACCACCTGCGTATGACCGACGAGCGAGGCTACACCGAGGCGCTCGGCCGGGACGGCCGCGGCATCACGGCCGCCGGACTCGAAGAGCTACGCATGGCGCTGGCGCCTGAGCAGGTCGGCTTCATCATCGAGAAGCTGCAACTGCTTGCCTTTCGAACGACCTTCGACCCCACCCGACGCACAGGGCTGGTACCGGTGAACGCGTCCCTGTTTCGTACCGAGGACTTCCAGCAGGCCGTCAGGGCGATGCTGCCCGCTTTCGACGCCGGACTATGCGCAAGCCGGCGCGTCGCGGTGGCCCGCGAAGGTGAGCGGATCGGGACGCGCGTCGTGCCCCCCGGCAAGGTCGGGCTGGCGACAGTCTGCGGCGTCATCGTGAACGGCGTGCTGCTCAAGTCTTCGGTGCCAATCGAGTCGCGCTTCGGAGGTGTCCTCGAGCTGCGGAACGGGAAGCCACGCCGCTTTGTCGCCATCATCCGGTACGACGGCACTTCGCTGGACCCGTCCGAGCAGTACATCCGCGCCGGAATGACATCCGTGCGCGAGGCGGCAACGACCGGGTCCGGCCGCATTCTGGCGAACTTCAGGGAGGTCCTGGCGCCGTCGCGGGTGATAGTTGAGAAGCGCATCGAGGAGCTCAAAGCCGCCGGAATGAACGCCGTCTACCTGCTCGGAAACACGAGCGAGCCGGTGTGTCAGATCGACGTGAGTGTCAATCGGGTCGGCATGGTCCTGCTTGGCGGCCTGAACCCAGTGGCCGCCGCTGCCGAGGCCGGCTTCCAGATGGAGAACGCGGCGGAGAGCGGGCTCATCGAGTACAGTCAACTGGTCGACGTCGCCACCCTCTGAAGCGCCCGTTCAGCAGAGCGACCGCGCTGACTGGACGGCGTTGCGAAAGAACGCCATGCCATCCCCCTCGCCTTCGGATACACCGCGCCTCGTCCAGTTGGGGTGCTGAGACGCGCGAAGGAACCGGTCGGGGTGAGGCATGAGGCCGAGTATCCGCCCAGACGCATCCGTCAGGCCGGCGATATCCCCGTACGAGCCATTCGGGTTGAACGGGTAGCCGGCAGACTCGCCGTCCGGACCGCAGTAGTACAGCACCGGAACTATGTCAGCCATCGCCTCCCGGGGCACAAACAGTCGCCCCTCGCCGTGGCCCACCGGAAGGTCGATGCGCTCGATTCCGCGAGTGAAGACGCAGGGATTGCCCGGCGCGCTGCGCAGGTGCACCCACCGGCACTCGTACTTGCCTGACGTGTTCGGCAACAGGCTCACGCGCTGTCCTCCGAACGGCACGGGCAGCAGTCCGGCTCGCACGAGCACCTGGAACCCGTTGCAGATGCCCAGCACAAGCCCGCCACGCTCGATGAACGGCAGCAACTGGTCGCGCAGTCGAAGCTCCAGCTCGTTCGCCTGGACCTTGCCGGCTCCAAGGTCGTCGCCGTAGCTGAACCCACCCGGAATGACGAACACCTGGTAGCGGTCGAGCCGCGGCTCACCCTCCGCCAGCCGGGTGATGTGCACCAGGTCGCTGACCGCGCCGGCGACCTCAAAGCCGTAGGCCGTCTCGGCGTCGCAATTGGTTCCCGGAGCGCGAATCACCAGAACTCGTGGCTTCTTCATCATGTGATTCACCAATCAAGAGGGCGCTTCCATGCCGCCTTCAACTCATCGAGAGGCGCCCCCAGCACCGGCTGCCCGTCCAACCCGAAGAAGCGCAACAGCGGCTCCTCCTCCACGGCGCCGACAGTCGCACACGGCAGCCCACTCAGCAGCGCCCGGAACGAACCCGCATCCTCCGGCGCCACCTCAACGACGAACCGGCTGTTCGACTCGGAGAACAGGACGACATCAGGGCGGGAAATGCCGTCTCCGATGGGAACGTCGGCGAGCCGGATGCCGGCTCCGAGACCTCCGGCAAACGCCATCTCGGCAGCCGCAACCGCAAGTCCGCCCTCACTCATGTCGTGGCACGACCGGACCAGTCCAGCGGCCGTTGCCCGGGAGAGGGCCTCCATGCAGGCACGAGCGACCTCGGGCCGAACACGCGGCACTCTACCTCCGTCGCTCTCGAGGTAGACGCAGTACTCGGACCCTCCCAACTCGTCATAGGTCGCACCCACCACGAAGAGGAGGTTCCCCGCGCGCTTGAGATCCATCGAGACCACGGCTCGTGCATCAGGCATGACCGCCATCGCCGAAACCAGGAGCGTGTGCGGGATGGAGATGATGCGGCCCTCAACCTGGGCGAAGTTGTTCAGGCTGTCCTTGCCGGAGATGAACGGCGCGCCAAAGACCAGAGACATGTCATGACACGCGTTGCATGCCTGGACAAGAGCCCAGAGGTTCTGCGGGTCGTCGGCACTGCCCCAGCAGAAGTTGTCCAGTAACGCGACCCGGTCCAGTCCCGCACCAACGGCGACGAGTTGGCGCAGCGCCTCGTCGATCGCAGATGCCGCCATCCAGTACGGGTCGTGGTCGCCGTAGCGCGTGTTGATGCCGTTTGAGACCGCGAGTCCCCGGTCGGAATCCAGCAAGGGACGAATGACTGCCGCATCGCCGGGGCCGTCGGCACCGGGACCGACGAGCGACTTGAGCACGCTGCCGCTCTGCACCTCGTGGTCGTACTGACGTATGACCCATTCTTTGCTGCAGACGTTCAGGGACGACAGGATGGCCAGCAGCGCACCTCGCATCGACAGGCCGGGTTCCGGGTCGGGCCCGGGTTGCCGCGCGGCAGGCGGAACGGCGTCAAGCTCGAGTTGCGGGCGCCCGTGGTGCAGGAACGACATCGACATGTCGGCGACCACGTGGCCGTCGTATCGTAGCTCGAGCCTTCCACTGTCAGTGAACTCACCGATGACCGTGAACTCGACGCCCTCGTGACGGCAGACGTCGAGCAACTCGGCAGCCGATTCGGGTGGAACGGCCAGGATCATCCGCTCCTGCGATTCCGATATCCAGATTTCTTCGTATGAAAGCCCGGCGTACTTGAGGGGAACCTTCTCCAGGTCTACCACGACCCCCGTGTCGGCGCCCATTTCACCAACCGCCGACGACAGTCCTCCGCCCCCCACATCAGTGATGCGACGATAGAGACGACGCTCGCGTGCCTGCATCAGTGCATCGATAGTGCGCTTCTCCACAATCGCATTCCCGATCTGGACGGCGCTCCTCGACCGGTTGACGGATGTGTCGTCCAGCTTCTCGGACGCGAAGGTCACGCCGTGAATGCCGTCCCGACCGGTCCGCCCGCCCAGAAGCACCACAAGATCGCCAGGTCGCTGCATCCCCCGCTGCGCCGCCCACGCGGGCATGACTCCGACCGTGCCACAGAACACGAGCGGGTTGCCCATATACCGCTCGTCAAACCTGATGGCGCCGTTCGCCGTGGGGATGCCGAGCCGGTTGCCATAGTCAGCCACGCCCGCCCGCACACCTTTGAACACCCGTCGCGGGTGCAGCACTCCTGCCGGAACTCTCTGCTGGGGAGTTTCGGGAGAGGCGAAGCAGAACACGTCCGTGTTCAGGATAGGGCGCGCGCCGAGACCGGTACCGAGGATGTCCCGTACCACGCCACCCAGTCCGGTCGCGGCGCCGCCGTAGGGCTCGACGGCCGATGGGTGGTTGTGAGTCTCCACCTTGAAACAGACGGCGTTGTCGCCATCGAAGTCGATGACGCCGGCGTTGTCCTCGAAGACGGAAAGGCACCACGGCTTGTTCAGCGTCCTGGTGGCGCGCATGACCGTGCTGCGCAACAGGTTGTCAATGGTCCGGCCTTCAACGTGGATTCGCGCCTTGAACGTCTTGTGGACGCAGTGCTCGGACCACGTCTGCGCCAGAGTCTCGAGCTCGACATCGGTCGGCTCTCTGCCCAACTCAGCGTAGTGCGCGCGGACGGCCCGCATCTCTCCCCCGGAGAGCCCGTAGCCCGCGCCAAGAGAGGCAAGCTCGTCCTCGCTCAATCCCGAGAGCTTCACGTGGCGGAGGCGGAACTCGTACCTCGGCTCGTTCGGGAAGGGGTCCTCGCCCCTCTGGACCACGTGCTGAACGATGGGGTTCAGCAGCAACTGGGTCGTGATGAACTCAATCTCGGCGGGCGTGGCCGAGCCGTACAACACGTACCTCACTCCGCTACGGGCCCTGGCGGCCTTGCGAACGCCGACATCCTCCATGCCTTTGAGAATGGTCGACTCGAGCGGGTCGCTCACTCCGCGATTGAAGGTGACCACAAGCGCGCTCAGGCAGGGTTCGTCGCCCCGCACGTGGACTCCGTCGCAGGCGAACACCTGCGCAACGGGGTCGGACAGCAGCCGGGACCCTACCGCGCTGAGGTCAGCCGGCTTCAAGTCGGCGTCCAGCCAGTACACGTCGGAGACGCGAACGGCCTCGATGGTCCGTACACCAAGATCGACGATACCTGCAAGCGTGCCCGGCTCGCGGGGATCGACAAGGTCACTGCGGAACCCAACCTCTATGGTGTGCGTCGTACACCTCCGGAACAACCGCGCTGGATGCGCCGCCCAGCCAAAGTCATGCAGGCTGCCACATCAGACAACACGCGAACCGCGTGCGGCGTCATGGTACCACAGAGTCACTCCGCAGCACAGCACACCTACCGGCGCTCGGCTGTTCATGGACGGGAGGGGAGCAGGTACCGCGGAAACTCCGCTCCCACGGTTGTCATCAACCGGCCGAGTCCGACGCACATCTGATAGGCCCTGAGCCGGAAGTCCGGACAGGCGCTGGCAAGCAGATACGCCTCACGCTTGCTCAGTCCGTAGTCCTGTTCCAGCCACAGTATCAGGTCACGCACTGCCTGTCTGAATCCAGTAGAGTCCCAGGGAGTGGTGTAGGAGGAGAGTAGCGAAGAGAGAGGTCACTG
>CAZLPP010000023.1:22362-30323 GCA_964561465.1 uncultured Dehalococcoidales bacterium | reverse complement strand
TTTGAAGGTAACATGCTGCGCCATGGAGTCGATCAGTGCACCCGACACGTATGGAGCGGGAGGCAGCACCAGCAGGAAGTGGAATCCCGGCCCATAGTCGACCTTGCCGCGCTTGCCCGCGGAGGCGAGCGTCACGATTGACAGGCATGCCTTGTTCGCGCGCTCAAGATGTTCGGAGCTGTGCGGTATCCATTTGAACTCGCCCATCCTGCCCGAGGAGTGGCACCACAGCGCCGGCTTGCAGGCGAGGACGTCCTCCCGGCGCTCGCTCAGGAAGGGCTCGTAGTCGTCGTATGTGGTGAGAGGCACTCGCGCCCTGAAGTCAGCTACGGATGTCGGCTTCCGGTCGCCCAGTATCTTCTTGCCTAGCGTGCTGGACCAGACCCTGTCTATCTGGTCGAGCAGAAGTTGCTCCTGCACCTCCATGAACTCCGCCACAGTGAAGTCAAGGAAGCCGCAGTAGCGTTTCCAGAGCTCCTCCTGGGTTAGTTGCTCGAAGTACCTGTCCTCAGGCTGCATGCGATGTTCCCCCCTTCTTCCTTCCACTGGCGATATGGTCGCGGTAGACGGCATCGGTCTCGATGGCCACCTCGTCCGCGCCCAGGGAGCTCAAGCGTGATGACACGGCTTCGCGACTGTATGCTGCCGGGCGCCGGCGCAGCGTCAGCGGCAGGTAGACGAAACCGGCGAGCACAGCCCGCAGCGTTCGCGAGATGCGCGTGCGCAGAGGCTGCCCCGGCGCGCGGATGCCGTGCGAGAGCAGGCCTGCGCCGAAACTGGCATCCTCGCTGCCGGAGGGGAAGCTGATGACGAAGCGGCCGCCGGGCGCAAGCACCCGGAGCAACTCGCGCACCGTGCGGGAGGGGTCGTCGACGAAGTCGAGCACGTGGTAGCAGAGGACTCTTTCGAAACAACCGTCTCTGAAGGCGAGCGACTGCACGTCCATCAGGGCGAGCGAGGCCGGCGAGGCGTCTCCGCGAGGCTTCCGCCGCGCCCGGGTCAGCGCAGCCTTCGACAGGTCGATGCCTGCGAGCCTGAGCGACGGTTCCAGCGCTCGGAGCCGAGTGAGCTCATTGCCGGTCCCGAGGCCTGCACACAGCACCCGCTGTCCGGGCACGGGCTCAAGGAGCCGGACCAGCCGTTCCTGCGTCTCCCGGTACCTCGTCAGGCGTGCGGTCGACGCGTCGTAGAGGGGATTGTAGACGGCGTCGAAGTACGCCCGGGCAAGCCGTCGCCGCAGGGACATCGCTTCGGAAGTATACGCCACGGAGGTAGCGGCTACGTCGTGCGCCGGTTTGCCCAAACCGCTGTAGGGTCCAGTCCTACAGCCGTCCGGACGCCGGCGCCCGCGCTACTGCGGCAGGGCCGGAATGATGCCGGACATGGCCAGCCCTCTCAGGATCATGCTCACCGCGATGGCGGCAAGCAGCAGGCTGAAGACCCGCGAGACAGCCCGCAGACCTCCCTGCCCCATCAGCTTGAGGATGCGGTAGCTGGCGAGGCAGATTATCCATGCCAGGATGACGTTGGCCACGAAGGCGCCAAGGACGATGGAGAGGGCGAGCTGCGACGTCAGCAGGAGCAGCGTCGTTATCGTGGCTGGCCCGGCCAGCAGCGGCGTGCCGATGGGCACGACGGCGATCATCTCTTCCTTCTCCGCGTCCATCATCCGGCCGACCGTGATGTTGCGGATGGATTGCACGAGGAGGATGGTGCCGCCGGCGATGGCGAACGCTCCGACCGATATGCCCATGAGCGTGAGGATGAGCTGTCCAAATAAGAGGAAGGCGAGGCCAACCAGCAGCGCGGTGAGATTCGCGATGTGCACGACCTTGCGCCGCTCCCGGACCGTCAGGCCCTCACTCAGGGTGATGATGATCGGCGGCAGCGAGAGCGCATCGATGGCGATGAACAGCGGGACGAACGCCAGCGTGAAGTCCGACCACCACCACGGCATTGCACGATGCTATGGCACTGGCCGGTACGTGTCAACACCGGCGGAACGGAACCATGTCTGCGCACGGGGACATCGGCGGTCGACTCCAGCCCCCCGCGAACCGCAACCGGACTTGAGGGCCGGCCGAACGCACGAGTTGAGCCCCGCGTTCCGGGTCGCGCCTCGTGCGTCTTCGCTTCCGGCAATCGCGTCACACGACGGGCAGCGTAAGGTCGCGCGGCCGGGCTGCCGAGAGCTTGAGCTGTGGCGCGTGGCGGGCCATCACCTCCATGATGACCTCCGCCATCTTGACCTTCTCCCTGGTGAGGTCGGCGTGCACGCGCTCCTCCACCCAGGGCTTGTAGAGCTCCATCTCCGACTTCGCCGGCTCGAGCTTGAAGTAGCAGGGCGCCGCCACGCGGGCTATCTCCGGCGTCTCCATGATGCGGTACTCGCCGCCAAGCGACTCGCAGATGGAGACGTAGACGTCGAGCGGGATGCTCACCGCCTTGCGGATGGCGGCAAGGATGGGCAGCGAGACGTCGGAGCAGGGGTTGAACGTGTTGGCGCCCATGGCGGCGATAACGCGCGCGCCGGCGGGGCTGCCGTAGCCCGAGAAGACGGAGCACTTGAAGACCGTCTCCTTCGGGATGAAGCCTTCTTCTCTCATGCGGTTGGCAATTGACAACACGCCCTCGTCGTACACGAGGAAGCCGCGGAAACCGGCCTCGATGTTGCGCATCAGGTCGGCCAGCCAGTATGAGACGTTATCGGAGCCGCGCAGCCGGAAACCCAGCAGGGCGCCCTCCCAGTTGGAGGAGGCCTTCGCTCCGACGTCCCACCCTTTCCTCGGTCCCATCGCCATGATGACCTCGATGCCCTCATCGTGCGCCATCTTCGCCATGGCGCGCAGCTCGGCTGCGGGAAGATAGGTCGAGCCGCCGACCGTGGCAATGGCGCGATGCACCGGGACGTGCCGCTTGCGTGCTTCGTCGATGAGCGCCTCCATGGTCGAGGCGCGCTCGATGCCTGATATCTCGATGCGCCAGTGCGCGCCGTCGGGGAAGGTCAACGGCGAATCGGGCAGAGCCCAGAGATCGCGACCGGGTATGCCCATCTTCTCCATGAAGGCCCGGATATCCTGCAGTGAGTTCATCGTTGTTCCTCCTGAGGGCGCCGCTCGCCGGCGCCCCTGCCGCTCGCGCCATTGTAGGGTGAGCGAATCGGAACTGACAACCCCGGAGAGGCTGGTGGACCGCTACTGGCAGACTCCGGGACGATGCCCGTCATACGCCTGAGTCATCTCCGGCAGACTGACGGTGCGAACCGTTCGATTGCACACCGACGGCCGTCGAGGACACTCCTCGCGGGCGAGAGTATCGTGCCGCCGGCTGTCGCCCTGGCTCGCGCTCTCGTCCGGCGACGTGTGCCGTCGGGTCGACTCCGATGCCTGGCCTCGGCACCTACACGCCCCTCAGCCCGGCTGTCGCCGCCATCCGCCACCTCCCTCCGCCGCTTCGCACGCCAGCGTCTTCCGCGAGCTGGCACTGTCGCTGAGCAGCCAGGGGGGACACGAGCGTAGAGAATCAACAGAGGCGATTCGCGGCTTGCTTTTGCAGAGAATCCGTGGCAGCCTGTGTCGGTGGACTGGACCATCGACACAGCCATCAGAGACAGCAACGAAAGCGACCGGACGGCAATACTCGCTCTGCTCTCCTCCTGCGGTCTGCCGGTGGAGGACATCGCCTCCTACCCCTCGCTCCGCTTCGTGGTGGCCGAGCGCGGCGGGATCGTGATCGGCTGCGCCGCACGGGAGGCCAGCAGCCCCGAGGCGCTGGTACGCTCGCTGGTGGTTGTCCCCGACTCACGCAACGATGGCATTGGCAGCAGCCTGTTGCGCGAAGTAGAGGCCCGGTGCCGCACCGAGGGAGTCCGGGCAGCCTACGTGCTGACCACCACGGCCGAGCAGTTCCTGGCCCGCCACGGCTACGTTCGACTCGACCGCGGCGAAGCTCCGGCTTCCATTCAAGCTACGAGCGAGTTCCGCACGACCTGTCCCGTCTCAGCCGTCTTCATGCGAAAGACCCTCTGAGCCGCCGGTTGCCTGCTGTCCCATGAGCGACGACGCCGCCCGGCAATGCTACTATTGACGCTGGCGGGGCAGACGGAGCAAAGCAGCGATGGGAGCGCTGGCGACGGGTGGGCTACTGACGCTGGGAGTCACCGTCTTTGGCTTGCTTGCAGCGGGCCTGTATGACCGCGCCACCGCCTTCAGTTGGGTGAGCACGCCCTTCCCTCCGGGGCGACTGATCCCTGCGAACGGAACGCGCCTCTACGTGAGGGTGCAGGGCAAGGGAAGCCCGGCCGTCGTCATCGAGCCGGCGCTCGGCAGTCCTTCCGCCGAGTGGTGGCCCATCCAGGACGAGCTTGCGAAGACCACGACCATTGTCACCTACGACCGGGCAGGCTACGGCTGGAGCCGGCCCGGCGCCTTCCCTCGTTCCAGCTTCCGGATTGTGTCTGAGCTACACTCCATGCTCGAACACACGGGGCTGCGCGGCCCCTACGTTCTTGTCGGGCACGCGCAGGGCGGGCTCTACGCACAGCTCTTCGGCAGGTTGCATCCTGACGAGGTCGCCGGCGTGCTGTTCCTGGATCCAGTGTCTCCGGACAACCAGCGGTTCAAGGCGGAGCTCAAGCCGGACGCCTACCTCCTGAGCGGAGTCGACAAGACTGCGGCCCTCAACTCATACAGCACGCTGCACCGCCTAGGCCTCATCCGCCCCCTGAGAGCGCTCTTTGAGAGGAAGCTGCTCTTCCGCCAGTGGCGGCTGTCGCCGACGGTCCGCGAGGTTATCTGGCAGCACTACGCCTTGAGCAAGGCACACAGGGCGATGTTGAGCGAGTGCAGCCAGAACGCGACCCCCGCCAACAGCTCCGACGTACGCGCGGCCGGGGACTTCCCGCACGTGCCTGTCAGGGTCCTCTACCACTCCCCTCGACGCATGACGCGTGAGATGACCATGGTGAACGGTCTCCAGAGGGAGGACGCGGAAGAGGTGGAGGAGATCTGGGGACAGCTCGTCCGTGCCTACTTGAAGCTATCGCCGCACGGCCAGTGGATTGTGGCGCCGGAAAGCGGACACTACATCCACCTGGACGAGCCGGGCCTCGTCGTCAGGGAGGTGCTGGGTCTCGTCGATTCTGTCCGCCAGGCTCGAACGGAGCAGGGCCCGACCCGGCCATAGCACGGCCCACGCCGCCATCCGTGTGCCGGCCGGCAGCCGTGTCCCTGTGCGGTTGTCTCCCTTGCGAAGCCGCACGACCGGTGCTATCGTTGCCTCCCGTGCGGTTGCCGTGGGAGGAGTTGGAGCCGGCGTCCAGGAGCACGACCGAGCGGCAGCGCCGCGCTGTGCTGCGCCTTGAGCGTCTGACCGACCATGTCTTCTCGGCGGCCGTGATGGTCCTCGTCATCCTGCCGGCCATGCCACACCTTCTGAATGCCGCTGACAGCTCCCTCACCTGGCAGTCGCTGCTTCAGATGTATTCGACCCTTCTGCTGCACGTGCTGTCCGTCTTCATCCTCTTCGTCCTCTGGATGCTGCACCACTACGAATTCCACTACTTGACCCGCGCCAGCGGCGCTCTCGCGTGGCTGAATGCCCTGCTGCTGCTCTGTGTTGCCCTCACGCCCATCACCACCTCGATGCTGAACGGCTTCGCCTCGGAGGGCGTGGCTGTGCTGCTCTATGAAGCCGACATGCTGGCGATGCTGCTGCTGCTTGTCCTCATCTGGCGCCATGCGGCTGGCGCCGGCCTGCTGTTCGGCAGCGACATACCCTCCCGCACCGTTGGGCGAATGCGCCTGATATTGCGCGCAGGCGCAGTCATCCTGCTTCTCATCGCAGTCCTGGCGCTGTTCGTTCCGAACGTGAGCCTGGCGCTCACCGCGGCGCTCTTCATGCTCTACGCCGTCATCACCGCTCGCGGTGGCTACGCGCTCGACCTGCGCCGGGGCGGGCCTGCTTCTCAAGACAACTGACACGCCGGCACGGCCTTCGCTCAGCGCCCCTCGCCTGCCCGGTCCAGCGCCTCACGCAACCCGGCAACAAAGCGCCCGACTGCAGCCAGCGACGGGTCGGCCTCCATCAGCTTCACGATGCTGCTGCCGACGATGACGCCATCCGCGAACCGCGCTACCTGGCCTGCCTGTGCCGCGGTGGAGACGCCGAAGCCGACGCAGAGGGGCAGGCGGGCGACCGGCCGAACGCGGCTCACGAAAGCCTCGAGCCCCTCAGGCAGCGTCTCACGGGTGCCGGTGACGCCGGCCACCGAGACGAGGTAGATGAAACCGGAGGAGCATTCCGACACAAGGCGGATGCGCTCGTCCGTGCTCGTCGGCGCCAGCAGGTAGATGCAGTCGATGCCGCGCGGCCGCGCGAAGCGCTGCAACTCCCGGCCCTCATCCGGGGGCAGGTCCGGCACGATGAGTCCGGCTACGCCCGCCGAGACGCAGTCCGCCGTGAAGCAGTCCAGCCCGTAGCTCAACAGCGGGTTGTAGTAGCTCATGAAGGCCAGGGGCACTTCCACCTGTTCCTTCAGGGCACGGGCTAGCTCGATGCACTTCGCCGGCGTCATTCCTCCGGACAGCGCCCGGAAGCTGGCATTTTGTATCGTCGCGCCGTCCGCGAGCGGGTCGGAGAAGGGGATGCCCATCTCGATGAGGTCGCAGCCGTTGCGCTCCAGCACCGGCGCCACGGCGAGGGTCGCCTCGACGCTCGGGTAGCCGGCGGTCACGTAGGCTATCAGCGCCTTGCGGCCGGGTCTGGCGAATGCCCTTGCTACACCGCTCACAGTCTCACCTCCAGCGCATCGCTGACGATGCCCATGTCCTTATCGCCACGCCCGCTCAGGTTGATGACGACACTTCTGCCGGCGCCCAGCCTTCCCGCTGCGTGGACCGCTGCCGCCACGGCGTGCGCCGACTCCAGCGCGGGGATGATGCCCTCCGTGTGGCAGAGCAGCTTGAATGCTTCAAGCGCCTCGGCATCGTCCACTGCGACATATGTTGCCCGGCCGCTGTCCTTCAGGTAGCTGTGCTCCGGGCCGACTCCCGGGTAATCCAACCCGGCGGAGATGCTGTGCGTCTCCAGCACCTGCCCGTGCTCATCCTGCAGCAGGTAGGAGCGCGCCCCGTGCAGCACGCCGTCGCGTCCCGCCGCCAGCGAGGCGGCGTGTCGTCCTGTCGCCAGTCCCTTGCCGCCGGCTTCAACTCCGAGCAGGCTGACGGAGGCATCGCCCAGAAACGGATGGAAGATGCCCATGGCGTTGCTGCCACCGCCGACGCAGGCCACGACGCAGTCGGGCAATCGCCCCGTAGCCGCGAGCATCTGCTCGCGCGTCTCTTTGCCGATGACCGACTGAAAGTCGCGCACGATGGAGGGATACGGATGCGGTCCAACCACGGACCCCAGCAGGTAGTGCGTGGTCGAGACGTTCGTTATCCAATCACGAATCGCGGCGTTGATGGCATCCTTGAGCGTCCGGCTGCCGTCCGCGACCTGGCGCACCTCCGCGCCCATCAGCTTCATGCGCAGGACGTTCAGCGACTGCCGTCGAACGTCGTCCTCGCCCATGTAGACGATGCATTCCAGCCCGAGCATCGCACATACGGCCGCAGTGGCGACGCCGTGCTGTCCGGCGCCGGTCTCGGCCACGATGCGGTGCTTGCCCATGCGGCGGGCCAGCAGTCCCTGTCCCAGGGCGTTGTTTATCTTGTGCGCTCCCGTGTGTGCCAGGTCCTCTCGCTTCAGGTAGATGGCGGCGCCGCCGCAGTGGCGAGTGAGCGCGCCGGCGCGGTACAGCGGCGTCGGCCGGCCGACGTAGTCCCGGCAGAGCGACGCGAACTCGGACCAGAAAGCCGCATCGCCGGACAGCGCCTCGAAGGCTGCGGTCAACTCGTCGAGTGCCGGCACCAGCGTCTCGGGAACGAACCTTCCGCCCCACATCCCGAAGTACCCTCTGC
>CAZLPP010000023.1:0-22262 GCA_964561465.1 uncultured Dehalococcoidales bacterium | reverse complement strand
GGCACCAGCGTCTCGGGAACGAACCTTCCGCCCCACATCCCGAAGTACCCTCTGCCGTCAGGCAACGCTGCAGCCCGCATGTGCCACCTCCTTCTCGGCCCGCCGCACCGCCGCGACGAAGGCCCGAATCAACTCGTGGTCCTTGGCGCCCTCCCGCTCGACGCCGGACGAGACATCGACACCGAGGGGCCGTGCTGACCGTACGAGTTCTTCGACGTTGTCCGGAGTGAGTCCGCCGGCCACCATGACCGGATGCCTCGACGTGACTTCCCGCGCGATGCTCCAATCGAACGCGCATCCTGTTCCGCCTGCCGCTGAAGCTGTGCCGGTATCGAGCATATGGAGCAATCTGCCCCCCGGCAGCGCTGCCTCCGCCCGTTCCACCTCGTCGCACAGCGAGGCGGCCCGACTGCCCGGGGCGACGTGCAGCACGCGGATGAGGGGCCGTTCCAGCAGCCGGCAGTACGCCGCGTCCTCGCCGCCGCTCAACTGCACAAAGTCGAAGCCGCAGTAGTCCGCCGCGCGGTTCACGTCGTCCGCCGCCGCGCCGACGAACACGCCGACGGCGTAGACGGCGCGACCGACCAGTCGCGCCTCACGAACAAGGGACCGCGCCTCGTCCGGCGAGACGCGTCGCCGGCTGGGCGCCATGACGAAGCCAAGGTAGTCCGCGCCGGCGACCGCCGCCGCAACGACGTCCCCCTCGGCGCGCAGACCGCAGATCTTCACTCTCACGCGACACATCGCAGCTCCCTCGCTTTCGCGGCCGCATCGGCCGCTCTCATCAGCGCCTCGCCCACAAGTACCGCGTCCAGCCCGCACCGGGCGAGCCGCTCGACATCGGCGCGCTCCCGGATGCCGCTCTCCGCCACGACGAGCAGTCCGGGTGGCACGAGCGGGCGCAGCCGCTCAAACGTGGCCAGATCGACCTGGAACGACCTCAGGTCCCGGTTGTTGATACCGACGATGCGCGCGTCGCAGCGGAGAGCGACCTCAAGCTCCGCTTCGTCGTGTACCTCCACGAGGCAGCGCATGCCCAGGCCGTGGCTGAGGCCGAGGAGTTCGCGCAGCAGGGACAGGGGGAGTAGTGCCGCGATGAGCAGCAGGCTGTCCGCGCCGTACGCCCGGGACTCGACCACCTGGTACGGGTCGACGATGAAGTCTTTGCGCAGCAGCGCCGGCCGCTCGTTGCCGAACGCGTCCGCCACCGCCGCGAGGTCCGCCAGGCAGCCGTGGAAGAAGTCCTGCTCCGTCAGGATGGAGATGGCGGCGGCGCCGCTCGCGGCGTACGTGCGCGCCTGCTCGACGACGTCGAAGCCATCGCGGATGAGCCCTCGCGACGGCGAGGCTCGCTTAATCTCGGCAATGAGCGCGATGCCGCGTCCGCCCAGTTCGACGGCAAGGTCCCGGGCGGGCGGCCGGTCACCTGCCATCCGTTCGAGCACGGCATACGGCATGGCGCGCTTCCGCTCTTCGAGCGACGCGCAGGTGCGTTCTACTATCTCGTCGAGCCGGGTCATGCCGTCGCCTCCGCGGTGCTGCGGCAGAAGCCGACCAGCCGTTCAAGCTTCGCGCGCGCCAGGCCGGAGTCGAGCACGTCTCGCGCGATGGCGGCGCCGTCTTTCAGGTCGCGCGCCACGCCCGCGACGCGGAGCGCGGCAGCACCGTTCATCACAACCACGTCGCGGTACGGTCCGGGGGCGCCCGAGAGCACGTCCCTGAGCAGCGCTGCATTCTGCTCGCATGAGCCGCCGGGGCAGTCACCGCCGGCGTCGCCGGCCACGCCGAAGTCCTCGGGGCGTACCTCGTAGCTGGACAGCTTGCCTCCGTCCATCTCGCAGACCAGCGACCTGCCCCGCAGCGTCAGCTCATCGATGCCATCCTCCCCGTGGATGACCATCGCCCTGCCGCAGCCGAGCTGGCCGAGGACGAAGGCCATCTTCGGCAGCAGCGCCGGAGTCGCGACGCCAAGCAGTTGCGCCCGCGGTCCGGCGGGGTTGCACAGCGGCCCAAGCACGTTGAACACCGTGCGGACGCCGACCTCGCGGCGCGGCGCACTGGCGTGGCGCATCGCGGGATGGAAGGCTGGCGCGAAGAGGAAGCCGATGCCGACTTCCCGGATGCATCGCTCCACCTCCGCCGGCTTCAGGTCCAGCCGGACGCCGAGCGCCTCGAGCACGTCTGCGCTGCCGCACCTGCTGCTCATGGCGCGGTTGCCATGCTTGGCCACCCTCACGCCGGCTCCAGCCGCGACGAAGGCGGCCGCCGTCGAGATGTTGAAGCTGTGCGAGCCGTCACCTCCCGTGCCGCACGTGTCCAGCTCTGCGCCGGGGTCGATGCGCACGGCGTTGGCGAGCATCGTCCTCGCCAGTCCGACCATCTCCTCGGGCGTCTCGCCTTTCATGGAGAGCGCCACGGCGAACGCAGCTATCTGCGACGGCGTGGCCTCTCCCTGCATCACCTCATCCATGACCCGGGCGGCCTCGTCCGTCTTCAGAGAGCGCCCGGCGACTATCTCCGCAATCGCTTCCCGTATCATCTTCCTGCTCCTTCGACGAAGTTCCGCAGCAGTTCCTTTCCCGACTGAGTCATGAACGACTCCGGGTGGAACTGCACGCCCTGGACGGGGTACTCCTTGTGCTGCAGCCCCATGATGAGGCCGTCCGCCGTCCACGCGGTGACCTTGAGGCAATCGGGCAGCCCTTCACGCTCGACGACGAGCGAGTGGTAGCGGATGGCAGCGAGCGGGTTCGGCAAGCCGGAGAAGAGCGCCGCGCCGTCGTGGTAGATGGCGGACGTCTTGCCGTGGCGCACCTCGGGCGCCCGGTCGACGATGCCGCCGTAGCTGTAGCCGATGCACTGGTGACCGAGGCAGACGCCCAGGATAGGAGTGTGCCGGCCGAAGCGCCGGATGACCTCATTCGAGATGCCCGCGTGCTCCGGATTCGACGGGCCGGGAGAGACGACGATGCGCCCGGGTGCCATGCCGGCAACCTCATCGGCGGTCACCTCGTCGTTCCGCACGACGACGACCTCCTGTCCCAGTTCGCAGAGGTACTGATACAGGTTGTAGGTGAAGCTGTCGTAGTTATCGATGAGCAGCAACACGTCCTGCCTCCTGTCCCTTTCTTCCGGCCTCCGCCAGTGCTATTGCCTTGAGCAGCGCTCCGGCCTTGTTGAGCGTCTCCTCGTACTCGTTCGCCGGCACACTGTCGTACACCAGACCGCAGCCGGCCTGCGCGTATGCCATGCCATCCGACATCACGATGGTCCGGATGGTGATGGCCATGTCCATGGCGCCGGAGAACGAGAGATAGCCGACGGCGCCGGCATACGGGCCGCGCCGGTCCGTCTCCAGGTCTGCGATGATCTCCATTGCCCGGACCTTGGGTGCACCCGAGACCGTTCCCGCAGGAAAGCAGGCCCGGAGCGCATCGAGTGCGGTCAGGTCGTTGCGCAGTCGCCCTTCGACATGTGTCACCAGGTGCATGACGTGGGAATAGCGCTCGACGTCCATGAGGTCGCGTACCTCGACTGAGCCGGGCTCGCTCACGCGGCCGATGTCGTTGCGGCCGAGGTCGACCAGCATGATGTGCTCGGCGCGCTCCTTCTCGTCGCTGCGCAGCTCAGCTTCGAGCGCGAGGTCTTCCTCCTGCGTCCTGCCGCGCCGCCGCGTGCCCGCCAGCGGGCGCGTCATCACCTTCCCATCCTCGACCCGGACGAGTATCTCCGGAGAGGCGCCGACGAGCTGGAAGCCGCCGCAGTCCAGGTAGAACATGTACGGCGAGGGGTTGATGCTGCGCAGCGAGCGGTAGATGTCGAACGGCTCGGCGGACGTCGGCCGGCTGAGCCGCTGTGAGAGGACGACCTGGATAGCCTCGCCCGCGGCGATAAGCTCCTTCGCCGCCACAACTCCCGCCTCGAAGCCTGCCCTCGTGAAGTTGGATTCCGGCGCGGTATCCGGCAGGGGTTGCGTGCCGATGCGTCGTTCGGGTTCGAGCGGTTCGTCGAGCCGGCCGGCCAGGTCCTCGATGCGCTCGACGGCCTCAGCGTAGGCGCGGTCGATATCGTCCTCCGGCATGACATGGCTGAGAATCCTGATGGTGTGCGTCACGTGGTCGAAGATGAGCATCGTGTGCACGAACATGAAGCAGGATTCGGGCAGTCCCAGGGGATCGCTCTCGGGAACGGGGAGACGCTCGAATCGCGCGGCTGTCTCGTAGGAGAGGTAGCCGACCGCCCCGCCACACAGGCGTGGCAGGCCCGGAATGTGAGCAACCTTGTGTCGTTCCATCTCTCTCGCCAGCCTGGCAAGCGGCTCGTCGCCATCGCCGTGCCGGCCGGTGAGAACCAGGTACGGTTCGGTGCCGATGAAGCTGTAGCGGGCCAGGCGCTGTCCACCCTCGACGCTCTCCAGCAGGAAACACGGGCCGTCGCGGTGAACCTTCAGGAACGCCGACACCGGCGTCTCGAGGTCCGCGACGACCTCACGCCAGACGGGCACCCACGCCCCTCCTCTCGCGTAGCGTCGCACGTCCTCGATAGCCGGGTAGTACATCTCAAGTCCTCCTTCTCTCGCTCCGGGAAAACAAAAGGCCCCTCGTCCCTAGGGACGAGGGGCCTTGACCCTTCGTGGTGCCACCCTGGTTGACCGTGCAAGACCAGATGCACGGCCACCTCTTGTCAGGTACCGCCCGTTGCGGGGGCTATACCCTGGGCTCTGCTAACGGTGCCCTTCCGGCAGTCCCTACTCGGCGAAGCCTTTCGGTCTGCGGCTCCCGGGTCCATTCACTCCCCGCGCGGCCGCCGGCTCACACCTTACCCGGCTCTCTGAGACCCGCCTGGGGACCTACTAGTCCCGTTCGAAGCCTTTGTCGTATTCAGCTATGGTCTAGTATGGTAGTCAGTCGTCAACAGGTCTGTCAAGTGGCGGCGGGACGCCGAGTCAAGAGCTCCAGGGCGGGTCATGACGAGAGCAGGGAACCGAAAGTGGTGACGGCAGGTGGAGTTGCCGGCGGTTCCGTTCTGCAGTGGCGTCAGAATGGCAGCCGCGGCTGCTCTACAGAACGGCCCGCCTCGGCCCATTGAATCATCCTGGCAACCGCAGGGCTTGCGTTCCTCGACACAAGTCGCACGCCCGGATGGTTGGCCGGAAACACGCGAAACAGCTCGTCGGCAAACGCTTGACCGATGAGTTCGACGCGCTCGAAGTCAAGTTCGACCTCATCGAACTCGTCTAATCTCGCCACCAGCCTTCGCGCCTGAGAGCGCGACACGAGCTCCTCGTCTTCGTACCCCGCCAGTTTGACGTAGACCTGGGTTCGACCGAACCCGTCCACATCCGGAACGGCGAACCTGTCGAAGATATCGGAGAGACTTGTGGATGATGCCACCGCAATCTGCATGTCCACCGTGGTGCCTCTCGCCTCGTACTCACGCCCCTCCACGACCACACGGAACGAGTCATCCTCCCTGTAGTGAGAGAACCGCAATCTGCCTGAGGCCAGCGTGAAGCGGTCGAACGCTCGTGCCGTGAAGTAGATGCCCTGTCCGGTATGACGGTCTCGTGCCGTGGTCAGCTTGCCCTTCAACAGCTCCATGAGTGCGAACCTGGCATCCACAAGCTGCAAGTCCCGAGCCAGCTTATTGAAGATGCCTATCCCGTAGTCGAACACCGCCAGACGAACCTTGACAGCGTCTTTCTGCACGAGAATGCGCGCCTTGCCGGCTTCCGAGTGCTCGATGACATTGTTGAAGATCTCAGTGAAGCCGAACTCGCAGATCTGCAGCACGTTTCTCGGCAATCCGGCAAGGTGCGGCGCGACATAGCGGCGCCAGACTTCGTCCTCGGCCGTGCCCGCGTCGATGCCGATGGTGCAGTGGGCATCGACAGTGCGGCGCAACACGTACCGGCGTCCGCGTGTTCTCCCTTGCGCCTCAAGGAGTCCATCGGCGACCAGGCGATCCATGTGACGATTGACCATCTGGCGACTGAGGCCAAATCTGTCACTCGCCAGCCGGACAACGTCGCCTGGATGACTCTCGACGTTTTGGAGGATGAAGGCATCAACCTCTGTCGCCTCTCTCCGACGGCTCTCCGGCTCGCCTGCCTCACTCACTGCGCACCGCCTCGCCGCTTCTTGCGATATTGTCAACTCACTGACGTCACATTGTCAACAATCCGGCGGATTTTGTCAACTCTTGAGCCCGGCATTGTCAACTGACGGCGTGTTATTTGTCAACTCACTTGTCTCGTTTTGTCAACACTTGGCATCGCCCTTGACGGAACAGGCATCCGGCACTGCCGCCAACCCGGCCGCAACATGCAGTGATGCCGCCGAGCCTCACAGTACGTCGTTCGGGAAGGACAAGACACGACAGGACAGCAGGACCAGGTGGCGCGGATCTCCCGCCCGATGAGCGGCGTCGCTCACTTCCGAAGCTTGAGGCTGATGCCCAGCCGCTCGGCAGCGGCATCGAGCACACGGTGAAGGACACCGGCACGGCTCTTCTTGTCATCGCCGGGGATACCGGTCGCATCCGATTCCTTGCGCGCCTCGCCCAGCGCCGTCTCCAGCTCGTCGAGCGGCAGCAGGGCGCACGCCGCACAGCAGTAGCTCTTCGAGCGCCCTTCATCGAACTCACCGAGCATGGCCTGGAGCAGCTCGATGCGGCGACGCTGCTGGGCCTCGAAGCCCTCGATGCCGCGCTCTTTGATGGCCCGCAGGTTCGCGATGGACTTCAGGTGACTGACGAAGGAGTCGCCCTTGTCCCAGCCCTCGAAGCGGTGACACGGAAACTCAGGGCAGTCGGCGCACGTCTCGTAGCCGCGGTCCCGCACTGCGCAGCGGGTTATCTTGCACCACTGTCCGCCGGCATCGAGAAAGCCCTCCGCCGCGCAGCCGGGGCACCTGCTGGCGCTCTTCGATTGGTACCGCGGGCACAGGCCGCAGTCTATGCCGCATGCCCCTATGGTGGGGCAGGTCTTGTGGTTCACCGTCTCACCGCTCACGTCCGCTCCTCTCTGCTGCGCCTTGTGCCCGGCGCCTGCCGGCAGTCGCGACCGGTCCCCTGCCCGGCGCATCCTGAGATGAAGACCTTCCGAAAACAGTGTACAGTAGTCGCTCACACGGAAGGAAGGTCCGGCCGGGCGCCAAGGCAGCCGGTCATCGGCGACCAGCCGCAGGGAAGGAGAGCCTCTCATGATCGACTCTCAGACGGTAACGCTTCCTCAGATGGCGTGGTACGGCGATGCCACGATGGACATCGACTTCCCGGAATCGTGGGACGTGACGGTGTGCCACGCACGCGGGCACGGAGCACCGGCTCTCGACGACTCCAGGATACGGAAGGCCTTCGCCAATCCGATAGGCACGAAGACCATTCGCGCCCTCGCGCTGGGCAAGAAGGAGGTCGTCATCCTCTTCGACGACCTCACCCGCGCCACGCCGGCGCACACGCTGCTGCCGTACGTTCTCGAAGAGCTGTCGAAGGCGGGCATCCGGGACGACCACATCCGCCTCGTTGCGGCGGTCGGCGCCCACGGCGCAATGAACGGTGTCTGCATCCGCAAGAAGCTCGGAGAGGAGGCGATGGACCGCTTCCTCATCTACAACCACAACCCGTACGAGTTCTGCACGCCGCTGGGAACAAGCAGCCACGGCGTACCTATCGTTGTCAATAGTGAAGTCATGCGCTGCGACCTGAAGATAGGCATCGGCTCCGTCGTGCCGCACCCGCTGGCCGGCTTCGGTGGCGGCGGCAAGATCATCCTCCCCGGCGTCTCCTCGGCGGAGACCATCAGCGTGAACCACAACAAGCTCGGCTCCTCGCCGACGGTCGACGTCGGCAAGTACGAAGGCAACATCGCCCGGGCCGACATCGACGAGGCCGCCCGGATCGCGGGCATGGACGTCAAGGTGGACGCCATCCTCAACCTGAGGCGCGAGGTGTCGGCGCTCTACGTCGGCGACGTGGTCGAGGAGCATCGCGAAGCCGTGAAGCTGGCGAAGACGCACTACGCCGGCGAGTTCGTGGGCGACTGCGACGTCGTTATAGCGAACTGCTACTTCAAGGCGAACGAGGTTACGCTGGCGCCGCGTGTGGCCCATCCGTTCCTGAAATCGAGCGGTGGCGACATGGTCATCATCGCCGTCACACCCGAGGGGCAGATGACGCACTACCTGGGGCGGACCTTCGGCCACAACATGGGCGGCCGCACTTGGTTCGAGAGGGCATCGCTGCCGCAGAACACGCGGCGCCTCACCATCCTGTCGCCCTACCCGGACAAGGTCGGGGCCGACTGGACCGGGCCGTACGACAGGGTCACGCGCGCCCGGAGCTGGAAGGACGTGCGCGCGATGCTCGAGAAGACCTACGGCAAGAAGGCGAAGGTGGCCGTGATACCCGATGCTACCAGCCAGTACTTCCCCGGCGAGCCGGCTACCCGCTCCGAGACAGCACAGTAGGGTCGCTTGCGCGGGCTCATTTGGCGCGGAACGTGAAGGGAAGTTGAGATGAGCGGCTCACAGACGGTGCAACTCCGGCAGATGGCGTGGTATGGCGATACCGCGCTGGATATCGATTTTCCGGACTCCTGGGACGTGACCGTTTGCCGCACGCACGGCTGCAAGGCGCCGCCGCTCGATGAAGCCGGCGTCCGGGCTGCATTCGCCAGCCCCATCGGCACGAAGACCATTCACGAGCTGGCAAGGGACAGGAAGGAGGTTGTCATCCTCTTCGACGACCTCACCCGGGCCACGCCGGCGCACGCGCTCCTGCCCTACGTCCTGGAAGAACTGGCAATGGCCGGCATCGCAGATGAGCACATCCGCCTTGTCGCTGCCACCGGCGCGCACGGGGCGATGAACGGCGTCTCCCTGCGCAAGAAGCTGGGCGACGAGCCGCTGGCGCGCTTCCTCGTCTACAACCACAACCCGTTCGAGTTCTGCACGCCGCTCGGCAGCACCAGCCAGGGCGTTCCCATTGCGGTGAACAGCGAAGTGATGCGTTGCGACCTCAAGATAGGCATCGGCTCCATCGTGCCGCACCCGCTTGCCGGCTTCGGCGGAGGGGGTAAGATCATCCTGCCGGGCGTCTCGTCAGTCGACACCATCGGGGTGAATCACAACAAGTTCGAGAACACTCCGACGGTCGACGTCGGCAAGTACGACGGCAATCTGGCGCGAAAGGACATCGACGAGGCCGCTCGGCTGGCGGGCCTCGACGTCAAGGTGGATGCCATCCTGAATCCGCAACGTGAGGTCGCGGCGTTGTTCGTGGGCGATGTCATTGCGGAACACCGCGAGGGCGTGAAGCTGGCGAAGACGCACTACGCGGCCGGCTTTGTCGGCGATTGCGACATCGTCGTTGCCAACTGCTATTTCAAGGCGAACGAGGTCTCTCTCGCCCCCCGCATCTCGCACCCATTCCTGAAATCGAGCGGCGGTGACATGGTCTTCATCGCCATCACGCCCGAGGGGCAGATAACCCACTACCTCGACCGCACCTTCGGCGCCAACACGGGCGGGCGCACGTGGTGCAGGAGGGCCGCACTGCCGCCGAACACGAAACGTCTGACCATCATGTCGCCCTACGGAGACCGGGTCGGCGCCGACTGGACGGCGCCGTACGACCAGGTCAACCGAGCACGAACGTGGCAGGACGTGCGCGCCATGCTCGAGAAGACCTATGGCCAGAAGGCGAAGGTGGCCGTGATACCCGATGCGACCAGCCAGTACTTCCCCGGCGAGCCGGCAACCCGCTGCGAGACAGCACAGTAGGATAGCTTGCCTGGGCGCGCCCTGCTGCGCCGCAAGAGAGGAGACGCATGCGTTTCGACATAGCATACCTGCCAGGTGACGGCATCGGCCCCGAGGTCTGCGCTGAGGCGGCGCGAGTGATGCGCGCCACGGGCAACCGTTTCAGGCACGAGTTCGTCTTCCATGAGGGGCTCATCGGCGGCGCCGCCATCGACGCCACCGGAACCGCCCTGACGGAGGAGATGTTTCAGACCGCCCGCAAGTGCGATGCCATTCTGTTCGGCGCTGTCGGCGGCCCGAGGTGGGACGATGTGGGCGGCAAGATTCCCTCGAACCGGGGGCTCTTCCGCATCCGCAAGGAGCTTCAGCTCTATGCGAACCTGCGTCCGGTCAAGGCCTTCAAGTCGCTGCTCAACACGACGCCGCTGAAGCCGGAGACCATCGAAGGGGTCGATCTCATCATCCTTCGGGAGCTCATCGGCGGCCTGTACTTCGCCGAGCCGCGGAAGCAGTGGATAGAGCCCGAAGGCAGGCGCGCCATCGATACGATGGCCTACACGGAGCAGGAGATTGCGCGCGTCGTCCGCGCCGGTTTCGAGCTGGCGAGGGGTCGCCGGAAGAAGCTCACGTCGGTCGACAAGAGCAACGTCCTGCAGACCTCCAGCCTCTGGCGGACGGTGGCCATCGAGGTCGCGGCCGACTTCCCGGACGTCGAGCTGCAGCACCTCTTCGTGGACGCCTGCTCCATGGAGCTCATCCGCAACCCGCGCAGCTTCGATGTGCTCGTCATGGACAACACGTTCGGTGACATCCTCTCGGACGAGGCGTCGGTGCTGGGCGGCGGCCTCGGCATGATTCCCTCCGCCAGCATATCCGGTGCGCCGAAGGGGCGAGTCTTCGGCCTCTACGAGCCGATCCACGGCACGGCGCCAACCATCGCCGGCATGGACATAGCCAACCCGCTGGCTACCATCCTGAGCGCCGCGCTCCTGCTGCGCTACTCGCTGGGCCTGGTCAAAGAGGCCAGGGTCATCGAAGACGCCGTCGAAACCGTGCTGAGCAGGGGCTACCGCACCGCGGACATCGCGGGCAAGGGAGTGGCGCCCATTGGCACGAAGGAGATGGGGCAACTCGTCGCAGAGGCCGTCCTGAAGCCCTCCAAGCGCTAGCCAGTCGTGAACCGGCTCGCGAGAGCGGGCCGGCGAACCGGGCAGGGAACTCTGCAGACGGGTTCTCCGCCCGTTCTTCGCCGTCAAGGGCCCCGGCCCCTTGCCCCTGGAGCGATTCGGTCACATAATGCCCTTGACGGTGATGGTGTGCTCCTCACCGTCCTTCTCGGCAGGCGCCGAGAGAGGAGGAGGGCTCGTGAACGACTCGACCGTCGTGCGTCTCCCGCAATTGGCGTGGTACGGAGACACCACGCTCGAGATCGACCTCCCGGCCGCGTGGAGCGTGACCGTGTGCCGGTCGCAGGGCGCCGACGCGCCGGGCCTCGACGACGAAGGCTTCCGGAAGGCGTTCGCGCAGCCCATCGGCACCCGCACGGTACGCGAGCTGGCCAGGGGCAGGAAGCGGGTCGCCATCCTGTTCGACGATGCGTGCCGGCCGACGCCGGTGGCAACCATCCTGCCGTACATCCTCGAGGAGCTATCCCGCGCGGGCATTGCCGACAGCGACATCCGGTTCGTGGCGGCGCTGGGCGCCCACGGCGCCATGGATGGCGTCTCGCTGCGGAAGAAGCTCGGCGACGACGTGATGGGGCGCTTCCTGGTCTACAACCACAACCCCTACGAACTGTGCACGCCCCTCGGCACGACCATTCGCGGCACGCCCGTGGCCATCAACACCGAAGTGATGCGCTGCGACCTGAAGATAGGCATCGGCTCCATCATGCCGCACCTCATCACCGGGTTCAGCGGCGGTCCCAAGATCATCCTGCCCGGCGTCGCCTCAATCGAGACCATCGGCGTCAACCACAACAAGTACGGGGGCCCGGGTCGGACGGATATCGGCAGGTACGAGGGGAACGTGGTGAAGGCCGACATGGACGAGGCGGCGCGCATGGCGGGACTCGACGTGAAGATAGATGCGCTGCTGAACCTGAAGCGCGAGGTGACCTCGCTCTTCGTCGGCGACGTGGTCGAAGAGCACCTGCAGGGGGTCGCGGCTGCGAGGAAGCACTACGCGACGGAGTACGTGGGCGACTGCGACATCGTCATCGCGAACTGCTACTTCAAGGCAAACGGCATTCCGCCGGCGCCGCGGGTCGCCGGGCCGCTGCTCAAGTCAGCCGGCGGCGACATGGTGCTCATCGTGGTCACGCCCGAGGGCCAGTGGCCGCACTACGTCAGCCGGAGTTGGGGCGAGAACCTCGGCGGACGGACGTGGGCACCGAAGGCGGCGCTGCCGCGGAACACCTCTCGACTCACTATCCTGGCGCCGTACCCTGACCGGACCGGGATGGACTACATCGCCCCTTACGACCGCGTGAACTGGGCCAGAGATTGGTCCGAGGTGCGCGCCATGCTGGAGCGGACCTACGGCCGCTCGGCCAGGGTGGCCGTGATACCGGACGCCACCTGCCAGTACTTCCCGGGAGAGCCGGCATAGGAGGAATCAGGGCGCAGCGAGATGCTCTTGGGAAAGTGGGAGAAGAAAGGGCGAGGTGGGCGCCCGGCGCGGCGACTGTGCGCCGCATCCCACAGTCTGCCGCATGGTGCGAAACCATGCGGCGGCCGTCGCTTCGGTCCGGCTGAACTCGGCTTCACGCTCGTTGAGATCCTGGTGGTCGTAGGCGTTCTTGCCATCATCGTCGCCATCGTCATCCTCAACATCACCGGATTCACCGGCACCGGCAAGGAGGACTCGGCGAACTCCGAGGCGCACCAGGTCCAGACCGCGGTCGTCGCCTACATGCAGGCGCACAACCTGAGCACCTGGGACGGTATCGTGGGCGACGGCAGCTCGGAGGACGTCGAGAAGTACCTGCTGAACCCCGGGCGTCTTCAGGCCATGTACACCGTCGCCGGCGGGAAGCTGACCACAGCCATAGCATACGCAGACGGACGCTGGGCCGGTTGCGAGTTCGTCCCGGCGGCCGGCGGCTGGGATTGCCCGTAGGGAACCGCCTTCCGGAACGTTGCTCCCGCTACGCCTTCGCCGTCGCAGCCGCGCGCTTCGCCTTCGGTTTCATGCCGAAGAGGAAACGCAGCACGCCCACGGGCCGAACCACGTACTCATAGAGCGCCACGATGACGGCGAACGAGGAGACTACGGTCAGCAGGTACTTGAGCGGCGCCGGCGCGGCAAGCTGCACCACGAAGTAGGCGATAACTACGATGACCGGCTGGTGCAGGATGTAGAACGGCAGGACAGCCTCGTTCGCGTGCCTGACGAACCGGTTCGTGAAGTTCAGCCGCGTATGGCCGAAGCCCAGGATGGTGAGCACACACGACCAGGCGCACAACGCGCGGGCCGCGGCCCACGTCCAGGAGCCTGACGGCTCCATCGCCCCGACCACCAGTATCATCACCACCGCCGTGACAAGCATCGGCCGGCGCAGCCGGTCGATTGTCGGCTGCACCTGCGGGTCGCTGTGCAGCAGGTAGCCGTAGGTGAAGTACAGCAGGTAGGAGAACAGGTCCCAGCTCCCCATCTCGCGCGTGAAGGCCATGCCGATCGCGTCGGCCAGCAACGAGGCCAGCGCCAGAGGCACAAACAGCAGGATGAGGACCGGGGCGCGGCGGCAGTACGGCGAAAGCCGCGAGAGCAGGCTGCGGCGCTGGCTGCCGAGCGGCAGCAGGAACGGCAGCATGACGACGATGAACATGGACAGTATCGCCAGGTACCAGAGGTGAACGCCGAAGAGGGCGAAGTTGCCGCCCAGCCCCTGGATGCCCTCGAAGTAGTGCGGCATGAACTCGATGATGTTGCCGGTGAAGACGCCGTGAGAATAGCGGTCGAGGTACACCTGCAGCGGCCCGAAGACGAACATGCCGAGGCCGAGCCACGGCACCGCGATGCGCAGGAAGCGCTCCTTCACGAACTCGCCGGCCGTCCGGGAGCGGAGCGAGTAGTAGATGGCCGCGCTGGAGAGCACGAAGAAGAGCGGCATCATCCAGAAGTTGCTTAGCTCGATGTACGAGGTGGCGAACTGGGTGGTCACATCGTTCTTGATGTGCCAGTCGTCGAAGTCGTAGGCCCGCATGTTGTGGAACAGGAAGATGGCGCTCATCGCCAGCACGCGCAGCCAGTCGAGGTGGAGCAAGCGCGTGGGCTTCGATGAGTCAGAGGTCGCAGAGGCAGGCTCAATGCGGGAAGACATCCCTCACACCCCCTGAACGACAAACGTACGCCCGCCCGGAGGGGAAATCAAGAGTGAGATCTCCAACGACTGGCGCCCAACGGTCTCGCACCAAACTTGTCTCTCGGGCTCGGCGGGAGTCTTCGCCGACGAGATGGCAGACATGCGCAGGTTGGTCGAACTGACGAGTGCCGCAGTACCTGTCCTGCCAAGTAGCTGATCCCGCGCCCAGAGCACATCCTGCCGAGGACCTGCCGAAGACGCAGAGGAGAAGACTGAGTCGGCGACCAAGGGTCTTGCTGACACTGTCATCGGGCGCTATTATGTCCAAAGAGGGTCCCGTTCCGGGTGACGCAGCGCAGGAGATGAAGAGAACCAGAGGATGCGACCGCCCCGTGGCACGCCGAAACGATAGGGACGGACACATCACTCGAAGTCGCCATAGAATCAATCCTAATCACCAGCAGCCTCCGCGTGCGCACGACTCAAGTACTCGTCCCACCAGCGGTCTCACTTGCGTCTCGGTGTCCCACACGGACAGCGAGAGGCAAGTCTCAGTAGTCTCCTTCGCGACGGAGATGACATGACTGCACTCTGGGACGTGTTCATCTGCCACGCTACCGAAGACAAGGACGTCTTTGTACGCGCATTGGCCGATGAACTGCGTAGGCGGACGCTGCGCGTATGGTACGACGAGTATGAACTCAGAGTCGGAGACCGCCTCCTTGACGCTATTGACAGAGGGCTCGCGAACTCGAAGTACGGTGTCGTTGTTCTCAGCCAAGCCTTCTTCAAGAAGGAATGGACTCGAACTGAACTGAATGCTCTGGCCAATCGTGAAGTAGATGGGCACAAAGTGATTCTCCCAGTATGGCTCGATGTTCAGCGGCGAGACGTGGCCCAGTACTCCACCGTTCTGGCCGGCCGCGTGGCTGTCAAGGCGTCTTCCGGGGTCTCGAGCGTGGCAGAAGCACTGATGTCCGTGCTACTTCGTCCCCCGCCGCCTGACGGGGCAGGTGCCACTGAGCCCAATCCATCTCCGATCACGGGCGGAGTTGCACGAGCCGACGGGATAGTCGTGGGTGGATCTCGTGTCCCTCTGCCATCCTTCTACCCGTCCGTATCATCGGCAGGGACACGCCTGCGGCCACTAGACTGCGTTCGGCTGTTTGCCAGAGGCACGTACCCCGCGGTGCTCGTATCCGCATATGACCTCTATCGCGCCGACGACAAGACCGCAGAGAAGTTGCGGAACGCTCTACTCTCGGCGAAGAGCCAAGGCACACGAGTTGCACTCGACAGCGGCAACTACGAGGCATTCTGGAGCGCTGACAACAAGTGGAAGCCGTCCCTTTTCTGGCAGATACTGCAGACCGAGACCTACTACGATTTGGCGTTCTCATACGACGGGCACCCTGACAGGCTTGTCAGTCTAGCTCCCCAACGCGCCATCAACACGATTGAGGGGCGGTGCCTGCGCGACCAAGACAAGACGGGGATTGGGACCGTTGTCCCCATCGTCCATGCCAAGGAGGACAACGTTGCAGTTGTCTGCCGCGGCGTGGCCGAGCGCCTCAACCCCATCATGATTGCTGTTCCTGAGCGCGAGCTGGGTAGCGGCACCCGAGCCCGCGCCGCGAGTGTTCGCAGGGTGCGCGCGGCGCTAAACAGTACGGGACAGTATTTCCCGATTCACCTGCTAGGTACAGGGAATCCACGCGCAATCGCTGCCTACTCATTCGCAGGAGCAGATAGCTTCGATGGTCTGGAGTGGTGCCACCAAGTTGCCGATCCCTCCAGCCACACACTGCATCACTTCCATCAGCGAGACATCCTTGCCTGCGACTGTGCCTTCTGCGCAGACGCGAGTCTGCCGTACGACGTGGCGACACTCTCCCACAATCTGCTCTACTACCAAGTTCTGATGCACGACATCAGGGAGTCAATGGAGCGCGACGAGGCTAGAGCCTTCCTTTGTCGACTCATGCCGCCCGCGCTCGCAGCGCGCATTACAGGAGAAGCAGAATGACCGCGCTTTCAGGGCAAGTGAGTCCCTTCCGGTTAGAGCAGGCCGTCCTGCGAGTGGCCTCGCAGCTGCCTTCACGTGGCTACTTCCTGCCTCAGAGAGCGCCGACGGAGGTTCTCCTCTGGCGCGAACTGGCGGCGTGTATCATCGGTAGCCGTGTGCGCTTTGAGACAGCACGCTCATGCGAGTCAATCCTGATCAAGAGTGGGCTTCTGAACGTCCCTTCGCCTCACTGCAACTATGATCAACTGGAGGTTCGCCTCCGCAGCGGTCTGCAGGGCCAACTGGAACTGGCGGGTTGCGGTGAATGGAAGCCGGTCCGACATCGCCATCCCAACCAGACAGCGCGTCGTCTTCGGCTCACCGCAGAGCACCTGTATGGAAGATCGCCCAAGCCACTGTCCACTCTACTGGGTCTGGGCCATCCATCAAGGTCTCTCCGCAAGGCACTCATGGAGGTGGCCTGCGGTGTTGGACCAAAACAGGCGAGCCTGTTTCTGGCCAACGTCGGCCGCGGGAATGACCTCGCAGTTCTCGATACGCACGTGCTTGACTACCTTGGTCTGGTCGGCATTCTGCAGGGTCCTGAACGCCGATGGCCTAAGACCATGAGACAGTACGAGGCCGTTGAGGCGCGGTTTCTGTCGTACAGTGATCTCGTCAGAGTCCCCGTGCCCGACCTTGACACCGCGGTATGGGTCGTGATGCGGGTGTACAAGCAACAAAGGAGTGCCAGATGAGCCTAGTTGCTCTGGTTTCGGGAGGCCTCGATTCCACTCTGATGTCCTGCTTGGCACACGAGCAAGGGACCGAACTGTTCCCCTTGTTCGTGAACTACGGCCAAATGTGCAGTGACACTGAACTTGATGCTTGCAGACGAGTGTACGCCACGCTGGGACTCCCACAACCGACGGTGATGAACCTCCGAGGATTCGGCCAAACGATTCCGTCCGGGCTGACCGATCCCAGCATGAGTCTGAACGCGGATGCCTTTCTCCCTGGGAGGAACCTGCTTCTGGTCGTCGCAGGAGCTGCGTACGCCTACAGCATGCACGCCCGCGCTGTGGCAATCGGCCTTTTGTCCGAACAGGGGGCGCTGTTTCCGGACCAACTCGGTTCCTTTCTGGCCGTGGCTCAGGAAGCTGTGAGCGCTGCGGTCGGGAGTCCAATCGCAGTCGTTGCGCCACTCATGGGCTTCACGAAACGGGACATTATCGCTCTAGCTCGTGCAAAAGGCATCGAAGGCACGTACTCTTGCCATTCTGGCAGCGCCGTCCCCTGCGGAGTCTGCGTATCGTGCGTAGAGCGACTCGAAGCCGAGAAGGGAGGGCTTTAGACAGATGGGGGGTTCAGGTGGCTACGGTCGGTTTCCATCGGGTGAGAGGCTGGCAGCCCTTGAGAGACAGGCGAAGGAGGCCTTGGGGAGCGCGGCTCAGCCATCGCGACGAAGTGTTTTCTTGAGCTTCGCATCAGAGGACCTGAACCTCGTGAATCTCTTACGCGGCCAAGCCCAGAACGAGAACAGCGAACTCGATTTCATTGACCGGTCACTGCGCGTGCCTTTCGACAGCGACCGCGCTGAGTACATCCGCCGAGGGATTCGCGAGCGAATACGGCAGGCCTCGGTCACCATCTGTGTGGTGACCGACAGCACGGTCCACAGCAAATGGGTCGATTGGGAGATCAGGGAGAGTCTGAGAATGGGCAAGGGGGTGGTGGCAATGCACCCAGGTGCCGAGAAGCCCTCTTCCGTGCCGCGAGCGCTCATCGAACACAACATCCCCATCGTGCCTTGGCACCAGTCGGATCTGATGGTAGCCATAGACCTGGCAGCAAGCAATCGGGAGCGACAGCCGTAGAGCGGAACATGGAGACCTCTGCTCGGCCACTGCTCTTCGTCGCGATGCCAATCGGTGTCAAACCGGACCCCAAGCATCGCGAGCGTATTGATTTCGACCGAATCTACCGCGATGCCATCAAGCCCGCCGGAGAACGAGCGGGCGTGCAGGTCATCCGGGCGGACGAAGAGACCGTCGGAGGAATCATTCATCTATCTATCTACGAGCGATTGCTTCTTGCCGAGATTGTTGTAGCAGACCTCACGCTTGGCAATCCCAACGTGTTCTACGAACTTGGCGTGAGACACAGCGCTAGGCCCAAGTCCACGATACTGATCTATGCCAAGCAGCAAGACCTTCCGTTCGATGTGGCCATGGTTCGCGCTATTCCCTACAGTCTCCAGGGAGGAGCGCTGATGCCCCAAGAGGCCTCAAGGCTTACGGGCGTGCTGACCGAGAGGCTCTTCGATGCAATTGCTGAATCGGCGCAGACCGACAGCCCGCTCTTCCAACTTGTCCACTCCTACCCCGGAATTGCTCTACCCCATGAGTATGCCGAGAGCTTCAAGGAGCGGGTCCGCTACGCCAGAGCAATCCGAGAAAGAATCGAGGAGGCACGAAGATCACGCGATGATGCGAGTGCGCTGCGGGAGATTGACGAGTTGGTGAGGCCTATGCCCCTCCCGGAACTGGAGCGGCACGACTTGTTGGTTGCGGTGCTTCTGGCATACCGTGATCTGAAGGCCTATGACAGAGTCATCGAGTTGGCCGCGCAAGTCGTATCGGAGGATCGTTGCCCGCCGGTTGTCCAAGAGCAGTACGCGTTCTCCCTGAATCGCCGGAACCGGCCAGGAGACCGCGCCTTGGCGCTACGCGTGCTGCGAGGGGTAATCGACAGGCACGGCGAGTCGCCGGAGACGTACGGACTCATGGGGAGCGTGCACAAGGACGCTTATCTCGAATGCGTTGCCGCGGGGACTGGCAGTACCGCGCAAGCCCACCTAGATGAAGCGATTGCCTGTTATCGCCACGGATTCGAGTCAGACCCTCGTGACTACTATCCTGGCATCAATGCAGCTACGCTGTTGTTCGCGAAGGGCGATGCTGCTGCTCTGGCGGAACTCCAAGACCTTCTGCCTGTCGTGGTGTTCTCGGTCGGGCGTCGCGGCGGTCTCCAGTCTCATGACTACTGGGACATCGCAACTGTGTTGGAGGCTTCGGTCCTGGGCGGAGACTGGGCAACCGCTGGGAGAGCTTCGGCGCGGCTTGCAACACTGGAGGCCCCGCGGTGGCAGTATCAGACGACCGCCAGCAATCTCACCCTGATTCGGCGTAGCAGAGAAGCTCGGGGACTGAACTGCGACGACCTTCAGTGTGTTCTAGCTACGATACAAGAATGCGCACAAGCCTCTCGCCGGTAGTGCCTCCCGCCAGTGGCAAGGCGCTCCACACAGAGGCCAGATGTCCGACGGCACCGAGTGGCTCCCCAACCGGGGTGTCACGCTCGCTCTACCCAATCCCGTGCCGGTCCTCCAGCAGTTGCTCGAAGCGCTCGGCCTCGGCGATGTCGAGGTAGCGGTAGCAGCCCTGGCCCCACTGGGCGCCCACTAGCTCCTCCGCCGTGAGCCCGCGCGGGCGGGTTTCCGCCGAGAGCGGAACGAAGTCGTCCAGCTTCAGGAACGCGTAGCCACGCCGCTGCGAGTCCCCACTGGTGCGCGACTGCCGCTCCCGGAAAGGCGCCCTGCATCCGAAACAAGAGCACGGAACGACCCTGAGCGCCTCAGGAAGTACAGATGGTCGCACTTCGGCTTGTCGAACGTTCCCATTACCAGCTCCTCTCCGGGCAAGTCGGCGCGGGGGAGCGCCAGCCACCACTTGCATCAGTGGGGTCGAGACTCCTGCAGGCGAGCACCGCGAGAGGAGGCCGTCTTCCCGCTATTGACTACAACGCCACGTGATTGCATCATAGTAGCTACGTTCAGCCTTGCGATGAGCAGGGTTTCAGACTCTTGGAAGGAACGATGCACATCCCGAACAGTGACTCGTACCTAGTACCGGTTTCCGACGGTGTAGGACAAGCCGCCCACAACGCTGACTTCAGCGCGTACTACTCCCAAGCTCAACGAGGCATTGAGCAGCGGATGTCTGCAGTCACATTGAACGTGATCGTCTTCGGCCCGGGTGACAAGGACACGCGCCCGTCGGGGTGTTTGAGAAGACGACTGCTGGACCACTGCAGGAAGTATGGCTGCACTCCGCGCACGGAACACTCTGACATGGCGCGGCTCGATGCCAGCATGAAGCACAACCTCACGAACTTGTGCACGATGGAGAAAGATCACGTCCTCAACGCAGACGCCATCGTAATCATTCCCGACAGTCCCGGGTCATTCGTCGAGTTGGGCATGTTCGCGCTTCACAAGGATATCCCCAGCAAGTGTCTGTTACTGCTGGACCGAGAGTACTTCCCAACTAGTCCAGAGTCCTTCGTGGCGCTTGGCCCGGTCAAGGCCTATGCACAGAAACACGCACGAATCGAGTACGTCCAGTACCAAGAGGCAGATGAAGTCACGAGTCTGGTCGATGGCTTCTTGGGTGACCGACAGGTGGTCAAGTATGACCAGCAGTACTGACCCAGCACGGACAGGGTCCGACCTGGTCAAGTCCGTCCGCCGGCGGTCCTTGGTCCTGGCCACTGTCAACATGTGCCAGCCAGTCACCCTTGGCTCTCTGGAGGAATTGCTCTCCCAACAGCTTGAAGGTGAAGCCCTGGTAGAGTATCTCCAGGACCTCCTTGGCAGGGGCTACATTGTTGTCGAAGAGGGCCACTATCGTGCTACATCTGAAGGTCTGCAACGCTGCGCGCGAGACGTGGGCAAGACGGTCCGCGACAGTTTCCGAATGCGCTACCTGTGTCACCAACCTCGGCAAAGGGGAGGTGTCTAGATTGGACGGTGCATCGCCGCCCATCGTGCAAGAGTCGTCACTACAAGGTCCGAGTCATGCGCACATCCGTAGTCTGGCAGCGGCTTCTCGGGCTGCGCCCACCTCGCAGCCTACGGCTGTTCGGGCATGCCTCGGACCGGCGTCTCGCGGCGTTCCTTCAGACGCCGCGAGCCGGCAGTCGCTTCCCGACTGGACATTCGAATGATTACGCTCCCCTTTGCCGTTTCTCTCTCCCACTCAAGTGACTTGGTCCAAACCATCGGCGCGGAATTCCACCTGGATTCGCAGGAACTCGCCGCCGCGCACGAGTTGGTGGAGGCCGGCTTACCTCCGTTGGTGGAACCGGAGATTCTCTCGTTCCTGTTTGGTATATCCAATAGCTTGCTGGCGGAAATGGCACACGAATCATGGAGGTTCTACCGTAGGTATAAGATTGCTAAGAGCTCCGGCGGAATGCGACGAATAGAGGCTCCGCGCCGATTCCTCAAGCTCGTCCAAGCGTGGATTCTCCAGCACATCCTCACGAAGGCGCCAATTGCCGAACAGGCCCATGGGTTCGTGAGAGGCCACAGCATATTCAGCAACGCCCGGGTCCACACGGAATCGCGAAACCTAATGGTGGTCGACATCAAGGACTTCTTCCCCTCAGTCGGAGCGCGCGAAGTGCGCCGCGTGTTCTCCCGTCTCGGCTACCCCAGACGGACCGCAAACCGACTCACGAGCCTGTGCACTCTGGAGGGTCACCTGCCGCAAGGGGCCCCAACGAGCCCTACTCTGGCAAACGCAGTTTTCGCACCGCAGGACCGGGCCCTCGCGCAACTGGCGCTCTCTTGGGGCTGCAAGTACAGCCGGTACGCTGACGACTTGGCCTTTTCTGGTGACCGCTGCTTCACAGCAAGAGACATACGAGCGGTCCGCGACGTTCTGCAGGCGGGGGGATTCGCCGTGAACCGTCGGAAGACTAGGATCATCGGCGCAGGAGGACGGCGTCTTGTCGCAGGTTTGGTGCTGAATGGTGCAACTCAGCCCTTGCCGCCGCGCACGCAACGCAGAAGATGGCGAGCGATGTTCCAGCAGGCAAGAGTGGCTCCTCAGAGTTTCTCTGAGCGTTCCCAGAGCCTATCGGGAATCGCCGCATTCGTGAAAGAGTACGACGAGGTCCTTGCCTCGGAGTATGCCTCCATCGCTAGACTGGCCAGAGAAGCCGGGGAGACCTGACACACTACTTCCACGCGAGACTGCCTGCGCGCCCAGCCGTCCTCCATTCCGTCTCTCACCCGATCCCGTGCCGGTCTTCCAGGAGCTGCTCGAAGCGCTCGGCCTCGGCGATGTCGAGGTAGCGGTAGCAGCCCTGGCCCCACTGGGCGCCGACAAGCTCCTCCGCTGAG
>CAZLPP010000022.1:0-30474 GCA_964561465.1 uncultured Dehalococcoidales bacterium | reverse complement strand
CGTAGCACGCAACTCTCGGAGGGCGCAGTCCGAAAGCCGCGGACGCGCCCCTCTGTTGTATGCCTTCAACCTCCGGATAGAGCCTGCTTGGCGGCCCACAGTCCCGGGGTTGCTGGCGTGAGGTGTTTCCCTGAACGGTGACGCGGTGTCCGCGGGCAGTTCCGGCCTGTGCCATCCGTCGGGTCTCGAGAGTGCGATGCAATGACAAGAAGCAGGCTCCTGGCGACAGTAGTCCTCCTTGCCATGGCCGTTGCGGTTGCCAGCTTCCTCGGAGGTAGCGTCGGCTCGATGGTTGCCGGGAGGAGTCCGGTCGGGTTTCTTGCCGTTGGCCCTCCGCACCTTCAACTGCCGCCCGGTCATCCGTTCCCCGCGCTGCCTCTGACCAACACGATGCTCTCTGCCTGGCTGTCTTCGGTGACGATAGCATTCCTTCTCATTTGGGCGGGCCGCCGCCCGAGGCTCCTGCCGACCGGTCTGCAGAGCGTTGTTGAGTACACCTGCGAGGTTGCCATCAACTTCGTGGAGGAGATGGTCGGCAGGAAGCAGGAGCGGAGGTTCTTCCCCGTCATCATGACGGTGTTCCTGTTTGTATTGGCGAACGCCTGGTTCGCGCTTCTTCCTGGATTCGAGTCGGTCAAGATGAACGGCGTACCCTTGCTGCGGTCGGCGAACACGGACATCAACGTGCCGTTGATGCTGGCGCTCGTCTGCGTCGTCTCGATAGAGTACTGGGGCCTGACGACGCGGCACGGAGCGTACGTCAGATCGTTCTTCCGGGTCGGTGAGCTGGCGCGGGGCATCGCATCGTTCGTGCGGGGGCGCTTTCGTGAAGCCGGATCACAGCTGTTCACTGGAGTGATCCTGTTGTTCGTCGGTCTGCTGGAGTTGCTCGGCCATGCGGTGCGCGTGCTGAGCTTCTCCTTCCGCCTCTTCGGAAACATGCTGGCGGGAGTCGTGCTGACTGGCGTGGCGCTTTTTCTCGTACCGCTGGTGTTGCCGACGCTGTTCTACGGACTCGAGGTGCTCTTCGGAGTCGTGCAGGCACTGATCTTCGCGGGGTTGACTGCGGTTTTCGGATATGCAGCGGTCAGTGCGTCGGAACACTAGTCCAGTTCTACATCATCAAGGAGGGCGTGATATGGACATCTCCGCGGAGGCCGCGAGGCTCCTTGCAGTAGGCCTCGCTGTTGGCCTGGGCGCACTGGGCCCGGGTATTGGCATCGGCCTCATAGGGAAAGGCGCAATGGATGCTCTGGGACGCAATCCTGAGGCCCGGGGGCCCATCAGCACCAACATGATTCTGGCAATCGCGTTTGCCGAGGCTGTTGCCATCTACGTGCTCATCGTGGCCATTCTGCTCATCTTCGTGGTCTGATCTCGGTGGCGGGAGTGTTGCATCAATGGGAATAGGCCTCGACCTGCCTACGTTCATCGGACAGCTTGTCAGCTTCCTCATCCTGCTGGCGGTGGTGACGCGTTTCGGCTATCGTCCGATACGGCGGGCGATGGATGAACGTTCGGCCAGGATCCGCGAGAGCGTTGAGCAGGCTGAACAGGCCCGACTCGAATACGAGCGCGCACGGATGCAGGCGCAACAGGAGTTGGACGACGCGCGCCAGGAGGCTCATCGTATCCTTGTCGACGCCGGCGCGGCCCGCGACAGCCTGCTGGAGGCGGCGCGGGCTGAAGCGAAGCAGGAGGCCCGGGACATTATCGAGACTGCACGTGCACAGACGGAGGAGGAGCGACAGGCAATGGTGACGGACCTGCGCCGGCAGTTCGCTGAAGCTGCCATCGTCGCTGCCGAGTCAGTCGTGCGCGAGACTCTGGATGCCGGGAGGCACCGCCGCCTGATCGACGAAGTGCTTGATGAGCGACTGCCTCTCGAGAAGGATCAGCCTCGACCGTGACATCACTGAAGTCGGTTGAGTTCTACGCCCGTCGTGCACTGGAATCGGCTGCGAAGTCGAGTCAGTTCGAGAAGTGGCGCGACGACCTGAGAATCGCCGCCTCTCTGCCGGCCGGGGAGGTGGTGCAGTGCTGTCGTTGGGTAGGTGACGACTTTGTCGCCGAAAGGGCCGCCGTTCCTGAGCATGTGGGTGACGTCCTGCCCGAGGTGGCGGATTTCGTGTGCTTGCTCGCCCGCCATGGCAAGGAGGCATCCCTGCCGGACGTGGCTATCGAGTACTCCAAGCTCCTCGACCACTACTACGGCATCCGCCACGCGCTGGTGACGTCCGCGATTCCACTCGACGACGAGACACTGCGTCATGTTGCCAGGCGACTCAAGGAGCTCACCGGCGTCGAGCATGTGGTCGACGTCAGGGTCGATCCGTCCATCATTGGAGGACTTGTTATTCGCATCGGCGACAGAGTGATTGACCGCAGCGTGAAGGCGCATCTCGCGCAGTTGCAGAGGGACGTGTTGGAGCCTGACGCAAGTTCTTAGAAGAGCAGGCGGCTGCAGCGGATGCTTCGATGGGACAGCACGATGGCTGACGACAGAGACAGAAGCAACATAGCAGCGGATTTTGCCGATCGCGTCAAGCGACACCGGGACGCGGTGGTCGTCAAGTCCGTCGGCACAGTGACGCAGGTCGGTGACTCAGTGGTCAGGCTGCGTGGCCTCTCCAGCGCCGGCGCCCAGGAGCTGCTCGAGTTCTCGGGGGGCGTACTCGGGATGGCCATGAACCTCGAGGAGGACACGGTCAGCGCTGTCCTGCTTGGCGACAGCCGCGAGGTCTCCGAGGGGGACGAGGTCCGCTCTACGGGGCGCGTCGTTGAGGTACCCGTTGGAGAAGCGTTGCTGGGTCGTATCATCGACCCACTCGGGCGACCTCTCGACGGCAAGGGGCCCATCAAGACGGACAAGCACCGTCCCGTGGAGCATCTCGCTCCGGATGTCACCAGGCGGGCCCCTGTTGACACGCCGCTCCATACGGGCCTGAAGTCCATCGACAGCATGGTGCCTATCGGACGCGGCCAGCGCGAGCTCATCATCGGCGACCGGTCCATCGGCAAGTCGGCAATCGCGGTCGACACCATCAGCGCTCAACGGGACACCAACGTCGTGAGCGTCTACGTGGCCATCGGCAAGAAGCTGTCCCAGGTGGCCTACATCGCCTCCAATCTGCGCAAGGTGGGAGCCTTCGACAGCTGCATCGTGGTGGCCGCCGGCGCCGCGGACCCTGCCCCTCTGCGCTATCTCGCACCATACGCCGGGTGCGCCATCGCTGAGGAGTTCATGGAGCAGGGAGGCGATGTTCTCGTCGTCTACGACGACCTGACTAAGCATGCCTGGGCTTACCGCGAGCTTTCGCTGCTCTTGCGGCGCCCTCCCGGCCGTGAGGCGTACCCCGGTGACATCTTCTACTTGCACAGCCGCCTTCTCGAGCGTGCCGGCCGTCTGTCAGCGGAACTCGGCGGCGGTTCCATGACTGCGCTGCCCATCGTTGAGACACAGGCCGGCGACTTCTCGGCCTACGTGCCTACCAACCTCATTTCCATCACTGACGGTCAGATATACCTCGAGACGGCTCTCTTCAACGCGGGAATCCGGCCGGCGGTGAATGTCGGACTCTCTGTCTCCCGCGTGGGCGGGGCGGCCCAGTTGAAGGCGATGCGCCAGGTGGCCGGACGGCTTCGACTCGAGTCTGCGCAGTTCAGGGAGCTCGAAGCGTTTGCGCAGTTCGGGTCGTCTGATCTCGACAAGGCCGCGCTGCAGCAACTGGAGCGGGGTCGTCGCATCGCAGAAGTGCTCAAGCAGCCTCAGTACTCACCGATGAGCTTCGGACATGAGGTGCTTATCCTCTTCGCCGTGACGAACGGCTATCTTGACGATGTCGCCGTGCACGAAGTCAGAGGCTGGGAGAGTCGGCTCCACGACTTCGTCGATGCTGCTCATCCTGAGGTCATAAGGCTCATCGAGCGCGATGGCGAAATCAAGCAGGAAACCGAGACGCTGCTGAAGCAGATTCTCCTGGAGTACAAGTCGGTGCCCGCCAACGGATAGACTGTCATGCCGGGAAACACTCGTCAGTTGCTTCGACGTCGAATCAAAGGGGTTCGAGAGACCTCGAAGGTCACGAGAGCCATGGAGATGATTGCCAGTGCGCGCATGCGTCGCACCGAGCAGCGGGCACTCGAGGCACGACCGTACGCTGCGCGGCTCAGCATTCTCATGGGTCTCGTTGCCGACGACAGCCGTTCACGAAACGGGCAGCCGGACGGTGAGCGGCAGGAGGCGGGCCAGTCGCTGGTGGTCCACATGGCCACTGACAAGGGCCTCTGTGGAGGCCTCAATGCCCACGTGAACCACTCGCTGGGAGCGTTCATTCTGGAGCAGACGCAGCCCGTAGTCGTCATCACGGTCGGCCGCAAGGCCCGCGACTTCGCGCTTCGGTCGAGGCTCAGACTCGCGGCCGAGTTCTCCGACCTGGGCGACGCGCCCGGCATAGCCGAGCTTCGTCCGCTCTGCGGTCTGATAACCGGCATGTTCTCCCGGGGAGAGGTAGATCGCGTCTACTTGTCGTACTCACGCTACGTCAGTCTCACTGTTCAGCGCCCGACCATCGAGGAGTTGCTGCCCGTGGTCGCATCTGTTCCAGTCTCCGATGAGAGCCAATCGTTCATCTATGAGCCCGACATCGGCAAGGTGGTCGATGCGCTCCTCGTCAGGTACGTTGAAGCTGCTATCTACCATGCGTATCTGGAACGAGTTGCGTCGGAGTATGCGGCGCGTATGATTGCGATGCACAACGCAACCGACAGCGCGATCGAGCTTGCGGAGGCGATGACCATGGAGTTGAACAAGTCGCGCCAGACGGCTATCACGGAGGAGATTTGCGACGTGAGCGCCGGGACCGAAGCCCTGTCCCACGGAGGCGCCGGTGGATAACGGTCGTGTTGTTCAGGTCATCGGTACGGTCGTCGACGTCGAGTTCGCCGACCGCACGCCCCCGCCCATCGGCCAGGCGCTTGAGCTCGACAATGCCGGGCGCCGCATCGTGCTCGAGGTTCACCAGCACATGGGGGAGAAGCGCGTCCGCGCGATTGCGCTTGCTCCGACCGAGGGTCTGGCCCGCGGCGTTGAAGTCCGGGACCTGGGTGCACCGCTCTCGGTCCCTGTCGGCAGAGCCACCCTTGGCAGGCTGTTCAACGTGCTCGGCGAACCTATCGATGGGCTGGGTGATGTCGATGAGGAGGCGCCGCGCTGGCCCATCCATCGCCCACCGCCTCCGCTCAGCGACCAGGACACCGTACCTCAGATGCTTGAGACCGGCATCAAGATTATCGACCTGGTGGCGCCCTTCACCCGCGGAGGGAAGGTCGGCGCCTACGGCGGCGCCGGCGTCGGCAAGACGGTCATCATCATGGAGCTCATACGGAACATCGCCACCGAGCGGGGCGGTCTGTCTGTCTTTGCGGGGGTGGGGGAACGCTCCCGGGAAGGCAACGACCTCTGGCTGGACATGAGAGGGTCAGGAGTGCTCAAGAACACGGCGCTCGTGTTCGGCCAGATGAATGAACCCCCCGGCGTCCGCGCCCGTGTCGCGCTCACCGGCGTCACCATGGCTGAGTACTTCCGCGAAGTTGAAGGCCAGGACGTGCTTCTCTTCGTCGACAACGTCTACCGCTACGTCCTCGCCAACATGGAGGTATCGGCACTGCTCGGCAGGATGCCTTCCAACGTAGGCTACCAGCCCACGCTGGCGAGCGACATCGCCGCGCTGGAGGAGCGCATCACATCCACCGGCCAGGGTGCAATCACCTCCTTCCAGGCCGTCTACGTGCCGGCAGACGACTACACCGACCCGGGTGTCGTCGCTACCTACAGCCATCTTGACGCAATTGTGGCGCTGGAACGCTCCATAGCCGAGCTGGGCATCTACCCCGCAGTCGACCCTCTCGCTTCCACGTCGAGGATACTCAGTCGCGCTATCGTCGGGGAGGAGCACTATCGTGTCGCTCGTGGCGTGCAGCAGACGCTTCAGCGGTACCAGGAGTTACACGACATAATTGCCATTCTCGGCGTGGACGAGCTGAGCGAGGAGGACCGTCTGGTGGTCAGGCGCGCGCGGCGGCTTCAGCGCTACTGCTCACAGCCGTTCCACGTTGCCGAGCGGTTCACCGGTATTCCGGGGAGATACGTTTCTGTCACCGAGACGGTGCGGGGATTCGGCGAGATACTGGACGGGAAGCACGACGACCTCCCGGAGAGTGCCTTCTGGATGGTCGGCTCCATCGACGAAGCTGTGGAGCAGGCTCGCGGCAGCCTGTAGCAGGGCTCGGAGCACGGTCATGTCGCTCATACACCTTGATGTACTGACCGCGGAGAAGACGGTGTTCTCCGCCGACGTGGATGCTGTCACGCTGATGACAGTCGAAGGGCAGATTTCGGTGCTTCCTGGTCACGTGCCGCTCCTGACGCTGCTGCAACCCGGGGAGATGATAGTGCGTCAGGGGGATGAGGAGACGTATCTGGCGGTCAGCGGCGGATTCGCTCAGGTCACGAGAGAAGGCATCGTCGTGCTCGCGGATACGTGTGAGAGGGCCGATGAGATTGACGTACAGCGGGCGCACGAGGCGGAGCTACGGGCTCAGGAGTTGCTGCGAGCCGATGCTCCGGAGGCTGTCGCTGCGGCGGCGGAAGCCGCTCTTCGGCGTTCCGTGGCCCGTCTTCGCGTCGCCGACAAGTACCGCCTCAGGATGCGCCGCAGACCAGGGCAGTCGTACCAGTAGTGTCTTGCTCGCGCAGACGGGGCTGTTCTCAAGACTCGAATCGCCGCCGAACTGCACGCCATGCGACAAGAACGACAGTTCCGTGGGAGTCTGCGATTTGGCTGGCCGCAGGTTTCAGTTCGAGGCGTTACCTCGAACCGTCTGACTAGACGATCTGCAGCCGGACCCTGGTCTCTTCCTTGGCGGCCTTCACGCGCAGAAGGGTGCGAATCGCCTCGGCGACTCTGCCCTGCTTGCCGATGACCCTGCCCTTGTCCTCAGGCGCGACCTCGAGCTTCACCAGCAACCCATCCTCACTCTGTTCCTCTGTGATGATCACCTTGGTCGGATCTGTGACGATGGATTTGACGATGTACTCAACTAGTTCCTTCATCGCATCTCCTTACGTGGCGGCTACGAGCCGGGGAGCTGGCTGGAGTTGGGGACGATTCCCGCCTTGGAGAGGAGACCGGACACCGTCTCCGTCGCCTTGGCCCCGCGTGATAGCCACAGCAACGCCTTCTCGCGGTCGATTTCGACCGTCGCGGGGGTGGTCAACGGATTGTAGTGCCCAATCACCTCGATGAGGGTTCCGTCTCGCGGTGATCTGCTGTCTGCAACGACGACTCTGTAGATGGATTTGTGTGCGCGGCCTACTCGGCTCAGTCTGATCTTGACCATAAGAGTCCTAATTATTCCCCATTTCCTGTCGTTTGTCAACGAAGACGCGCTTCGTCTCCCGTTCGTGCTGAGAATGCGTACTGTGTGGTGGTGCGCAGCTTCCGGCGTACGACGCTGAGCTGAGGCTTGTAGATGCGCACCCTGCCCGGGCTTTCGTACCTGAGCGGCATGTTCAGTATCCTCGAGAGCACCTTGAGCTCGACCTCGCCCGAGCAAAGGACCGTTGCCTCGTGCTCGTCACCGGCAAGCTCGATAAGTATCGGCAACGGCAACTCCGCCGCCTCCGATTCCTCGATGATGCCGGAGAGGAACTGAAGCTCGGAACGCTTGAACGCCTGGTCGCTGCCGTCGCTGCATCGTACTGAGGGATGCTCCTCCAGCAGCAACTCGGCCAGGGTCCGGCGCGCCCGGGGAAGACCGGAGTTGACGAGTCGCAACTCCGTGCTGAGATACGCCTCGAGAAACCGCTCGTAGCGCGATTCGGCATCCTCGCGGATGGTCTGCGGACACAACGTGTCTCTAGTCCTTCTTCCTCGCGAGCAGCACCTTCACACGCTTCAGACGGGCCTTCTCTTCCCGGTCGCGCTCTTCGAACTTCATCGCGAGGAACCGTATGGTTGCCTGGAGGCTCGGAATCAGGATGTACTCCAGGGCGTTCGTGATGCGCTTGGTTCGATTGATCTCCCCGCCCAGCAGTTCCAGTCCGCGCTGCAACTCGGCCAGCTCGATGATGGCGCGGAGTGCCTCCCGCGACGTATCCGAGGCGCTGTCCACCAAAGAGGATGTCTGCGTGAGGTTGTAGCCTCGGAGTCCGCCGCTCGGCTCGTTCAACTCGAGGGACGGAAGCCTGACACCCGCCACGCTGCGCGGGCCGGCGGTGACGGTGATGTCGGCTTCGCTCGCGACGAGCTCCTTCTGCAACGCCACGTACCCGTGGTAGCCGCTGGCGATGGTCATCGCCTTGTAGGCTTCCGACATCGCATCTATGGTCCGCTTCTTGGCGTTGACTGTTTCCCTCGCGGCCTGCAGGAACTCCATCGTGAGGATGGAGAGCCGGTCCTTCACGATCTTCTGCACCCGCTGCGACAGCTTGAGCCGCCGCTTGAGCTTGACGAGCTCTATCTTCGTGGGCCGTACTTTGATCAGCTGTGCCATGCGAAACCCTACTTCGCTTCGTTCTTGCGATACTTCGGATGGTACTTCTTGATGTAGTCCTCTTTGATGAGCTTCAGGTCCTCTTCGGGGAGAGAGGAGAACAGCTTCCAGCCGATATCCAGGGTCTCTTCGACCTTTCGTTTCTCCTGCTCGCCCTGCGCGATGTACTGGCGCTCGACGTTGTCTGCATTGGTCAGGTAGAGGCGGTCACGGTCGCCCAGCGCATCGGCTCCGATGATGGTCGAGATCTCGCGGAGATACACGCCCTCGGCATACGAGGCATAGAGCTGCATGAAGACGTTGTTGTGGTCTTCGCGTGTCTTGCCGGGGCCGATGCCTTCCTTCATCATCCGGGAGAGCGACATGAAGACGTCGATGGGCGGGTACACGCCCTTCCGTTGCAGGTTGCGCGACAGGACGATCTGCCCCTCGGTGATGTACCCGGTGAGGTCCGGAATCGGGTGGGTGATGTCGTCGTCCGGCATCGTGAGGATGGGCATGATGGTGACCGAGCCGTCCCGGCCGATGATTCTGCCCGCCCGCTCGAATATCGTGGCAAGGTCGGTGTACATGTAGCCGGGATAGCCGCGCCTCGAAGGGATCTCCTCGCGCATGGATGAGAGTTCGCGCAGCGCCTCGCAGTAGTTGGTCATATCCGTCAGGATGACCAGCACGTGCATGTCCTGCTTCCACGCCAGGTACTCCGCGGCGGTGAGTGCAAGCCGCGGCGTCGAGATCCGCTCGATCGCCGGGTCGGACGCCGTGTTGATGAAGGCCACCGCGCGCTCAAGCGCTCCGGTGCGCTCCAGGTTGTTGATGAAGAAGGAGGCGTCGTCGTAGCTGATGCCGATGGCGCCGAAGACGATGGCGAACTTCTCACCAGAGCCTTTGACCGCCGCCTGCCGGATTATCTGCGCCGCGATGCGGTTGTGGGGCAAGCCGGAACCGCTGAACAGCGGCAGCTTCTGTCCCCGCACCAGCACATTCAGTCCGTCGATCGACGAGATGCCCGTCTCGATGAACTCGGCCGGGGGCTGACGGGACGCGGGGTTGATGGCCTCGCCGTTGATGTCGAGGTACTGGTCGGCGATGATGGCAGGACCACCGTCTATGGGCTTGCCCATGCCGTTGAAGATGCGGCCGAGCATGTCCATGGACACAGGCAGCTTCAGCGTCTCTCCCTTGCAGCGTACCCTGGAGCCCTTCAGGTCGATCTCGCTCACGCCGCCGAAGACCTGGACGACTGTCGCTTCGTCGCTGATATCGATGGCCTGGCCGCTCTTGACCTCGCCGTTGCTCAGGACGACATCGACGATCTCATTGTACTGGGTGCCGGGTATCGCCTCGGCGATGATGAGCGCACCCTGGGCTTTGCTTATCGCCCTTCCTTCCCTCACGTAGAGTCCTGATAGCTCCATGAGAATCCTCCTTAATGTGCCTTGACGGGCTCCGGTGAGTGGTTACGTGCGCTTGCGGGCCACGAGGGTCTCATCCATCTCGGCCCACAACTCCTTGCACTTCTCGGTGAACTCCTCGTTGAAGATCTCCTTCATGCGCGCGATGCGGTAGACGATGGGCGAGCTCCTCACGGTTTCGTACGGAATGCCCGCGTTGAGCATCTCCTGCGCCATGTCGTGGAACTTCAGGATCGTCTTCAGCATCAGGCCGGCCTTGCTCGGCGTGCAGTACGTGTCGGCGTCCGTGTACGCGCTCTGCTGCAGGAAGTCCTCGCGTATCATCCTGGAAACCAGGAGCAGCAGCTTGTCGGCTTCAGGCAGCGCCTCGGGGCCAACCAGCCTGACGATCTCTTCGAGTTCCGCCTCCTGCTGCAGGATACGCAGAGCCGCACCTCGCGTCTGCTCCCAGCCGGGGTCGAACTGGTTCCACCAGGCTTTGACAGCGTCGACGTACAGGCTGTAACTCGTCAGCCAACTGATGGCGGGGAAGTGGCGCTTGTTCGCCAGGCCCACATCCAGCGCGAAAAGGGCGTCGACGATGCGCAGCGTGTTCTGCGTTACGGGCTCGCTGAAGTCGGCTCCCGGCGGGCTCACGGCGCCCGCGACGGTGACCGAGCCGGTTCTCTCCGGGCTGCCAAGACAGTCCACCATGCCCGCCCTCTCGTAGAAGCCGGAAAGGCGTGAGCCCATGTAGGACGGGAACCCTTCCTCGCCAGGCATCTCCTCCAGACGGCCTCCCATCTCACGCATCGCTTCAGCCCAGCGCGACGTCGAGTCAGCCACGAGCAGGACGTTGTACCCCATGTCGCGGTAGTACTCCGCCATCGTGACGCCGACGAAGATGCTGGCCTCGCGGGCCACGACCGGCATATTGGAGGTGTTCGCGATGAAGATCTCCTTCTCCTGGAGAAGGCGGCCGGTCTTGGGTTCCTTCAACTGCCGGAAGCTGTAGAGCACGTCCGCCATCTCGTTGCCGCGCTCTCCGCAGCCCACGTAGATGTTCAGCTTCGTCTCAGCCCAGCGGACCAACTGCTGCTGGGTCACCGTCTTGCCGGTACCGAATCCACCCGGAATGGCTGCCTTGCCACCCATCGCGAGCGGGAACATGTAGTCCAGTATGCGCATGCCCGTCGTGAGCAGGCCGGACGGATTCTGGCGCTTCAGGTACGGCCTGGGCTTGCGCACGGGCCACTCCTGCATCAGCGTCACGTTCTGCTTCTTCCCGTCCTTCTCGACGACGGCAACCGTCTCCTCGACGGTGAAGTCGCCCTTCTTGATCTCCTTGATAGTGCCGGCCACGCCCAGAGGAATCATGATCTTGTGTTCCACGAGCTCAGTCTCGGGAACCGTCCCGATGATATCCCCGTACTTGACTTCGTCACCGACCTTGACGGTCGGAGTGAACGGCCACTTCTTGTCGCGCGGCAGCGCCGCCGCCTTGACTCCGCGCTTGATGAACGAGCCGGACTCCTCCACGAGAGTGAGCAGTGACTTCTGGAGGCCGTCGTAGATCGAGCCGAGCAGCCCCGGGCCGAGTTCCACACTCAGAATCTTGCCTGTGGGCCGCACCTCCTCGCCCGTGCGGAGACCCAGCGTCTCCTCGTGGGCCTGGATGATCGCCCTGTCTCCGGTGAGACCGATGACCTCGCCGACGATTCCTTCCTCTCCGATCTCCACCACTTCGTACACCTGCGAGCCTCTCATCTCGTCGGCGATGACCAGAGGTCCGGATACTCTCCAGATTTTGCCCATGTTCGTAACCTCCTAAGACTGCTCCGCTCGCTTCATGGCGGATCGGACTGCTCGCTAAATCACAATGTCGAATCCGAGGAACTCGCGGCTGAACTGCCGGTAGTAGCCGACCACGTCCGGATGTCGGGTGCCGCGCTTCGACGGAACCTCGACGATGACCGGCAGCACGTTCTTGTTCTGCCGGTACTGCGCCACAGCGTCCGCGATGATCTCGGCGAATTCCTCAAGGAGCATGACGACGCCGACCTCCGGGTCGTTCATGTACTCCTGAAGTGCCTTCGTAATCTCCTCGGCCGCGTGGCGTTCTTCCTGAATGGCGCGAGTCTTTCGCACGCCCGCAAGCCGCAGGGCACTCACCAGTTCGACGTCGCCTATGACGGCAACCTGCATGTCACGTATGGATGTCGTGCTCATAGCACCAGATACCTCTTGACGTCTTCGGCCGCAATGCCGTCGTAGATGGCCTTCAGGATGAGCCTGAGGTTCCTCACCTCGGCTTCCTTCTGAACCAGGTACCACACTATCACCAGAGGCGACAGCACTCTGGGAGACAGCAGGTCACGCAGCGCCGCAAACCTGTGCCTTCCGATGATCTCATCGATGACGGTGACGCTCTTCGTCCTGTCATATGCGCTGGCAATCTCGTTCACCAGGTCGCGATATTGTGGGAAGTCGATGCGCCGCGGGATGTCCGGCAGCTTGTACGGGAGTACCTCGCGCAGAGACCTCTCCTCGATGATGTAGCCATCCGAGATGAGGAAGTCGGCTGCCGCCGGTCCGATTCCCTCTACGACCGCCCTGCACACGATTCCGAGGTTCGCCAGGTCGATAAGCAGTCCGCAGGCTTTCGCCAGGACATCTCCCTCGCGTACGTGCCGCGACACGCTCATCAGACCATGGTAGTACTCGCTCTCCAGTCTGGATTCCACGGCTATCTTGGTCTTGGCGCCGCCTGACGGGTCGTACGCCTTCACCGCAGGGGCGAAGTTGGCCAGACGGCTGCGGATGAGGACGTCAGTCACGTCCTGCACGGTCTCGCACTCGCGGAGCTCGCCGCTGAACCCGTCGTCATGGATTGTCCCGAGAGGAATGAGCGGGGTCTTCTCGCCCGTGACGATCCCCTGGAGCGTCGCCATGACATTCGCCACGTCGAACTTGACGGCCCACGCTCTGGAGACGCTGCGCATCTCCCGGTTCATGTACTTGAAGCCTTCGATATGGGCGATCCGTGCCGCCAGGTACTCCCAGAGGGAAGAGTCGATGTCCTCGAATCCGCGCACGCTCACGCCCTCGAGGTAGGCTCCGATGTGCGTCTCGCGGATGACGGCAAGCGCATCGGCCACATTCGCGTTGCGCGACATGCGGTCCATGTGGCTGCCGGTCACCATCTTCGGCTCCTCAGCTTTGAGGTAGGCCGACATGTACGCGTTTCTTGGATCGAGCACTATGCGCTCCTTGCGTGAAACTCGTCAGAAGAGCTCCTTGCTAATCTCGGGCAGCACCCTCGGCAGAAGCATCTGAAGCCTGGTGGCGTAGGTGTTGTCGACGCTGAGCGTCCGGGACTCGTTCTCGACGAGGGCGCCGCCGTCGCAGTCAGCCGTCCTCACTTCCAGGACGCGGGCTGCCAGCTGTTTGTCCGTCTTGACGATCTCGCGAGCCATGTCCACGTCCTTCTTTGACACGGAGACGTAGAGCTTGTCGGCGGTCCCGAGTCCCGCCGCTGCGTCGCGAATCAGTTGCGCGAGATGCTCGCGTGTCGTCGTCGACTTCTGCATCGCCGCGCGGGACTTCTGGACGATGTCCTCGAGCACCGCTGACTTGGCGTTCGCCACCTTCTGGCGCGCCTTCATGGCGTTCTGGGCGCTGATACGAGCCGCCTCCTCGGTGGCTTCGGTGAGAATGCGCTTCTTCTCCGCCTCAAGCCTCTCTGTGCGCAGGGCCCGAGCCTTGTCGAGTTCTCTCTTGGCCTCTTCTTCCGCTTCGTTGACGAGGCGCTGGGCTTCCTCCTTCACCTTGTCAACGACGGCTTCGCTGATTCTCTGCATCTGCTCAGCTCCTTGTGCGTCAGTTCGTCCTAGAACAGGCCCAGCATGCTGAGCGCCATGATGGTGAAGACCATCCCGAGCACGCCGAGAAGCTCAACGAATACCGCGAGCATCATGGCGTTGGTCAGGATCTGTCCCTTGGTCTTCGGCAGCAGCGAGATACCGGAGGCGCATATGGCGCCCTGATACGCAGCGGAGACGCACTCAGCAGCAGCCGCGATGATACCGCACGCGAACACGGCAAAGCCGGTGCCCTGGGGGTCAGGCATTGCGGAGATGTTCGGGATGACGGTCGTCAGGATCAGGATGAGGATGATGAGACCGTAGAACGTCTGTGTCATGGGCAGGGATACCAGGATGATTGCGTTTCGGAGCTGCCCGGGCTCCTCGGCAAGCGTGGCCGCCGCGGGCGCGCCGGCCCAGCCCAGACCGATGGATGAACCCGCCAGGCCTCCAGCGAGTGCCAGCGCTCCACCCAGCACAGCCAGGGATTCAGGACTGATTAGCATCGTACACCTCCGAATTCAGGTTTGAATCGCCCCATTTGCTTCTATTCAACCAGAGCTACATGAGCCCCAGCATGCTGAGGGCCATGATGCTGAACACGAGACCGAGCACCGCAAGCAACTCGACGAAGACCGCGAGCATGATTGCATTCGTCAGGATGCGCCCCTTGGTCTTCGAGAGGCCGCAGATGCCCGCGGCACAGACCGTGCCCTGGAATGCACCGGAGAAGCCGAAAGCCGACGCGGCGATGAGGCCGACGGCGAAGACGGCAAATCCGCTGCCCGCAGGGGCCTGTCCGGATGCCAGGCCGGGGAGAACGGAAGTCAGAATCAGGATCAGGAAGATGAACGCGTAGAACGCGCGGGACATCGGCAGCGCAGCCAGGATGATGACATTGCGTAGCTGCTTGGGCTCCTGCCCGAGCATAGCTGCGCCGGCGCAGGCCGATATGGCAATGCCGAGGGATGAGCCGGCGAGACCGCCGGCCAGCGCAATGCCTCCTCCCAGCGTGGCAAGTGACGAGGCGTCGATGTTCATCTCTTGCTCCGTGTCTACGACCGGGCCTTTACCGGCACCAGTTCGCGCTTGCGAATCCGCAGGGGATCGTACGTCCTGCCCCCTCCTTCGTAGAACTTGAAGAGGAACTCCACGAAGCAGAGACGCAGGGAGTGCACAAAACAGGTGATAGAGCTCAACACCAGATTGAGCACATGCCCGAAACCGAGGATCAGCAGCATTATGAGGGTTCCCAGGACCATGCGTACGATGCCTTCCGGCAGCATGTTCGCCACCAGCACCGACATCATGTTGAAGCAGTAGGCCAGGTAGTACGTCGCAAGACCCACACCAGCGAGCCTGGCGTACGACATGACGTCTCCCAGCAGTCCCGTGATGTCGAAGATCCAGAAGATGCTGCCCAGGAACGGTCCCTTCTCCATCACCGAGGCGACTGCTATCAGCACGATGGAGAAGTACACGACGTACAGCAGGATGCCGTAGGTCTCCTCCGAGAGGGGAAGGATGTCGTTGCCGATGAAGTGCAGCATCCACGGGATGCCGGCGATCTGGATGATGAACAGTCCCAGGCGCCCGATGACGATGTGCTTCATCTTCTCACGGACGCCTCGAATGAGCATGAGTGTGTGCCCGATGTTCACATGGACGAGCCCGACGCCGAGAGCAACCACGATGAAGGACATGGTGTTGAGGTATATGGTTTGTACGCCGCTGGACAGGGCCAGGCTCGGCAGGCCGAAGAACTTCTGGAAGAAGTCGCCGGCGTATGTGCCGCTGAGCGCGCCTACGACGACAGCGCTCACCGCGCTCATGTACATGAGCGTCTGAAACACCTTGAATCCTTCCGTATGCGGGTCGTCCACCAGCTTCGGCAGCGCGTATTTGACCAGCAGCAGCAGGAACAGACCGTACAGCGCATCGCCGAGCATCACGCCGTAGAAGAACGCGAACGAGTAGGCGATGATGGGAGTCGGGTCCCATTCACGGTACTTGGGTGTGCCGAACAGCTTGACGATGATCTCGAAAGGGCGAAGGACCCTGGCGTTGTGCATCTTGGTGGGTGGTTGCTCGTCTTTCCGCGGGGCGCGGCTCTCGACGTAGACGTATCCTACCTGCTCTCGCAGGTCGCCCGTCGCGGTCTCGACCGCGTTCTCGGGCACCCATCCTTCGATGAGAGTTACGTACTTGGCCTCGCATGCCTTCTCGAGCACGCTGAGTCGCTCGTTCTCGGAGAACAGCGCTTCCCGCAGAAGCACGAGGGACTCGAGGTTCTCCGTTGTCTCTTTCTGGATATCGCGGTCGAGCGCCGCGATCTCTGCCTCGAGTCGCGTCGCGCCGCCGCTGCCCGCGGACACGAACTCCTTCAGCGTCGTCGCCTCCTGCGGTATGGCCAGGACGCGGCCGCTGTTGTCCCCCACCCAGGTCTCCAGCGCGGGAAGGCCGGCCGCCTTGCCGATAACGAAGATGTACTCGTTCTCACCGCCGTCGATTGCCTCCCGGCTCAGTGTGAGAGGTTCGATCTGCGAGCCGACGGCCTGGAAGACTTCTTGCGGCAGGGCGATGAGCCTGGAGAACAGGTGCGCGCCGGTGAAGCTGAGGTCCGCCAGCGTCATGTCGGTTCGAGACGCCAGCGTCGCGGCGACCGTCCGCAACTCCTCCAACTCGCGCTTCTGCTCCAGCAGCTTGTGCTTGCGCTGGTGCATGGCGACCAGCCTCGTGCACAGCGCGCGCGTCTCCGTGCTGATGTCTTCGAGAGGTTTGACATAGTAGACGTCGGCATCCTGCCTCAGCCTGACGACCTGGTCTGCCGGCACCGACTTCAGCACTTCGTCGATGCTTGTGAGAAGCTCGCCGACCTGTCGGCGTTCCTTCTCGATGGCGTCTCTGTCGATTGGCTGCAGCTCCGAGCTTTCCTCCGCATGCAGCACGCCGGCCGCCTGAAGCACCTTGAGCGCATCGGTCTTGCGGTCGCGCGACGTGACAACGCGCATGCGGCGCATGGGTTCCGGGGAGTTGACGATTGCGCCCATCAGGCTGTCTTCTCGCCGAGGACTATGCCGGCCAGCATCTTCGCGTACTGATCGGCCTTCCTGCCGGCACTCGACCTGATCTCCCCCGCCCGCTCGTCCGCCTTCTTCAGTTCAAGTTCGGCCTGCTTCTCGGCGTCCTTCACCAGTTTCGCGCCTTCCGCCTTGACGTCGTCCAGCGGAAGCTCTGCAGCGGCCATCTTCTTCGCTTCTTCGCGTGCCTTCACCACGGTGTCCGCTGCCTTGGCTCGCGCTTCCTCAAGCACCCGCGCCGCCTCAGCCTCCATCGCTTGCACGCCTCCGGTAATGTCACTGGCCATTGCACTCTCCTTCGCGGTTCGTCGAGTAGTGGTGCAGGGTGGAATCATGGTGTACCTGCCGGCTTACGAGAAATCCGTGCACCGTCAGGCGGATTGACTGAAGCAGTTGTCTCTCCATTGTTTCCGAAGAGCCGTGGCCGGCCCTGAGCAGCCGCCCCAGTATAACACCGTCATTTTTTTTTCGGCAATGCCCTGTTGCCGCACTCATGGGTCACGTTTGTTGACCGGATGCGTCGCTTCTCGGTATGATGAGCGTCGCAATGTTCGACGTCATCGGCATGGGAGAATCCATGGTGGCCTTCGAGGCCCAGAGCTTCGGTCCGCTTCGGGAGGCAGAGGACTTCAAGAAGTGGGTTGGAGGGGCGGCGGACAACTGCCTCATCGCGCTCGCGCGGCTTGGCTTCAGTTGCGGCTTCTTCTCCCGCGTCGGCGATGACGAGTTGGGGCGGTTCATCACGCGCTGGATACGGGGGGAAGGAGTCGACGTCTCACGCACCCGCGTGGATGGCTCGAAGCTGACGGGCCTCTTCCTGGTGGAGCGGCGCACCCCGGAGTCGAACTTCAAGTGCTACTTCTACCGCAGCAACTCGGCGGCGACCAACCTGTGCCCGGACGATGTCGACGAGGACTACGTTTCCCAGGCCCGGGTCGTCTATCCCGAGGCGATGCTGACCTACATCAGCGAATCGGCCCGAAAGGCCGTCGAGAAGCTGTTCGACATCGCTCTCAGGCACCATCAGATAATTGTCTTTGATCCCAACCTGCGGCTCACCATGTGCTCTGTGGAGGAGTCGCGAACCATCCATGTCCCTCTGATGCAGAAGGCCACCTATGTGATTCCCGGCGCAGACGAGTTGCAGCTGCTCATGGACCGCCCCGATGTGGAGTCTGCAATCGAGAAGGCGCACTCCATCGGCATCGAGAAGCTCGTGGTCAAGTCAGGCGCCGCCGGCGCCATTCTCGCGGTCAAAGGCCGGGAATTGAAGCGCATACCCAGTTTCCCGCTCAAGAGACCGGTGAGCGCGATGGGAGCCGGTGATTGCTTCGTCGGTGGTTTCACTGCCGGGCTGTTGAAGGGCCAGCCACTGGAGACGTGTGTTCGCTGGGGTCACGGTGTCGGCGCCTTCAGTACTATGGCATACGGACCGTTCCACGGCTGCCCCAGCATGGAGGAGTTGATGAAGTTCCTCGCGGGCAAGGAAGAAGTATCGCGCTGAAGGGCGCGTCTCAATCGAACGCTAAGGAGGACACAGTGCCTGCAATGAAGGCGATGGACTTTCGCGGAGTCATTCCCCCGATGATGACCGCGTTCCAGAAGAACGGGGACATATATGAGAAGGGCACGCGGGAGATGGTGGACTTCATCGTCCCGCACGTCCAGGGGCTCTATCCGGTGGGCAGCTATGGCAGCGGCCCGATGATGTCCATCGCGGAGCGCAAGCGGACGGCCGAGATCATCATCGACCAGGTCAAGGGGCGCGTCCCCGTCATCGTGCATGTCGGCTGCTCCGACACGAAGAACACCGTCGACCTCGCGAAGCATGCCGAGTCCATCGGCGCGGCGGCGGTCGGCGCCGTGACTCCCTACTACAACGAGTACGACCAGGAGTGCTTCTACCGCCACTTCAAGGCGTTGCTGGATGCGGTTGGCATCCCCGTCTTCCTCTACAACAACCCCAAGCTTGCCGGCAACACCCCTTCGCTGGATACCATCAGGCGCCTCGCGAAGGACGGCATCGCCGGCATCAAGGACAGCACGTTCGATATCGTCAACTACTACCATACGGCCATGGCGCTGAAGCCGGAGTTCCCGAACCTCAATCTCATCATCGGCACCGAGGCGATGCTGGTGGCGACGTTCGACGCGGGCGCCCAGGCGGCGGTGACCGGACTCGGCAACGTCTATCCGGATCTCGTCGGGCAACTCTACCAGGACTACCTCAGCGGCGACCGTCGAAAGGTGATGGAGACGCAGATGAAGGTGCTCCGCGTCCGGCAGATTACCAAGTTCGGACTCACCGTGCCGACCTGCCACGCAATACTCGAGCTGCGCGGCGTCGATGCCGGAGTGCCCAGGCTGCCGTTCGTCCCGGTGTCTCTGGAGGTCGTCCAGAAGGTCAAGTCGGCTCTTCAGCAGATCAACCTGTTGTAGCCGCGGTTCCAGAATGCGCGTACTGAAGCTCCACGAGTGGGATGTCGGTACGGCGCAGGCGGCGGTTCTTCAGCGCGACCTCGCCCTGCAGGTGGTGAGGTCGCGCTGCCTTTTCTCCGAGCCGCGGCTGGTCGCGGGCTGCGACCTTGCGGTCGACCGCATTCGAGCACGGGGTCAAGCCGCGGTCGTGGTCCTGGCAGTCCCGTCCATGGAGCTGGTCGAGATGCGGCTGGCCGAGGGACCCCTCACCTGGCCTTACGTGCCGGGCTACCTCTCCTTCCGCGAGTGCCCGCTCGTGCTCGAGGCCTTCAGCCGCGTCGATGCCGTTCCTGACGTGGTGCTGGTGGACGGTCAGGGTATCGCCCATCCCCGAAGGTTTGGCCTCGCCTCGCACCTTGGTCTCTGCCTCGATCTGCCGACCGTGGGCTGCGCCAAGTCCCTCCTCTGCGGTTCGTGCGAACCGCCTGGAGCAGAGCCGGGTGCGTGCGCTGAGGTCCGCGACGGTGACGAGGTCGTGGCCATGGCGCTGCGCACGCGGGCCGGAAGCACTCCCGTATTCGTCTCGATTGGACATAAGACCGACCTTGCAGGAGCGGTCGAATGGGTGCTACATTGCACGGACAGGCACCGGTTGCCTGAGCCAACCAGGCTGGCGCACCTCGCCGCCGGAGGGAGACCACTCCCTCGTGCGCGCGACGCGTGAAGCCGTCTCCTATTCTCGGGAGGAGTCCCATGCAGGAACTGCGCGATAGCCTTGAGACCCTTTTGCGGCGGCTCTCAGACGTCATGGTGCGTCTTTGACATCGCCGGCGTTGAGCGTGAGATAGAGGAGCTCGAACGGAAGACCGCTGACCCTGACCTGTGGAAGGACTCCCGCGCCGCCAAGTCGCTCATGCGCACTCTCAACGGCAAGAAAGCGCTCGTGAAGTCATGGCGCGACATGGAGCGGGAGGCGCGAGATCTCCTGGAGGTCGTTGAGCTCTCCATCGCCGAGAGCGACGACTCCGCTCAGGCGGACGTATCCTCGGATGCACAGCGACTCTGGAGCCGGTTCGAGCAGCAGGAGACGCAACTCCTGCTGTCGGGCGACTACGACGATCACAACGCGCTGTGCGCCCTCCATGCGGGCGCCGGCGGCACCGAATCCCAGGACTGGGCGGCCATGCTGCTGCGGATGTATCTGAAGTGGGCCGAACGACGGGGCTATGAGGCCGAGATCCTGGACACCTCGGAGGGAGACGAGGCCGGCATCAAGAGCGCGTATCTCAATATTCGGGGTGACCATGCGTACGGCTACCTGCGGGGCGAGCACGGCGTGCATCGCCTCGTCCGCCTCTCGCCTTTCGATGCCGACCACGCGAGACACACCTCTTTCGCCCTGATGGAAGTGCTGCCCGAGGCGGACGAACAGCTCGACGTCGACATCTCCCCCGAAGACCTCAAGATCGAGACGTACCGGTCGAGCGGCCCCGGCGGCCAGCACATGCAGAAGACCAGCAGCGCCGTTCGTATCACGCACGTCCCTACCGGCACCGTTGCCATGTGCCAGAGCCAGAGATCTCAGCATCAGAACAAGGATGTGGCTCTCAAGATACTCTTTGCTCGTCTGCTTGAGCTCGAGCGCAAGAACAAGGAAGCGGAGAGATCGAAACTGAAAGGCGCGAGGATAGACGCGGGCTGGAGCAATCAGATTCGCAGCTACGTACTGCAGCCGTACAAGCTTGTAAAGGACCACCGGACCGGCTACGAGTCGCCAGCCGCTGAGGCCGTGCTCGAGGGGGCACTGGACGACTTCATCACCTCGTATCTCCGCTCGAAGGTGGGCGAAGCATGAGACGCCGCCTCGCTGTTCTGGCACTCCTCGTGCTTTGCCTCTTCGCGGCGGCGCCTCCCGTCGCCTCCGCGCCCTCCGGCCTTCGCATCGTGGATGTCCGGGCGGCAGCCGATTTTCCGCTGAGCCTGGAGTTCGCCATCGATGCCGAAAGCTCCAGCCCCATCGTCGACGCGCGTCTCCTCTATCAGGTCGACAAGATGAACTACACCCTCGTGACCAGCGAAGCCTGGCCTTCCTTCGTCCCGTCCACCACGCTTGCCGCGAGCTGGACCTGGGACATGCGGAGGGCAACCCTCCCGCCCGGCGCCGTCATCACGTACTGGTGGCGGGTGCGCGACGAGAGTGGCGCCGTGGTGGAGTCGACTCCCCGCATAATTAGCTTCGACGATGACCGCTACAACTGGCAGGAGATCGGCTCGAGCGACGTGTCCCTCCGCTGGTACGACGGGGGCGAGGCCTTCGCGCAGCAGCTCCTCGATGTCTGTCATACCGCCATCGAGGACCTCGCCCGGGACGTGGGCACGAGGGTCGACCGCCAGATCAAGGTTCACATCTACGCGTCCTCATCCGACCTCCGTCAGGCGATGGTGTATCCGCAGGAGTGGACCGGGGGCGTTGCCTTCACGGACTACGGCATCGTTGCCATCGGCATCGGGCCGGCCGACACGGGCTGGGGCGTCCGAGCCCTCAGGCATGAACTAACGCACCTCGTCATCTACTCCACCACGTTCAGTCCCTACGGAGGGCTCCCGACCTGGCTGGACGAGGGTCTGGCAATGCATAACGAGGGAGAGGCGGAGGAGGGGTTCCGGAGGCTGCTGCTGCAGGCCGCGCAATACGATGCGCTGCTGTCGCTCCGCACGCTCTCTGGTCCGTTCTCGTCGGACACGGCGACTGCCTACCTCTCTTACGCAGAGAGCCAGAGCGTGGTCGAATACCTGCTGGAAGAATATGGCACTGATGCCGTGCACACTCTGCTCATGTCGTTCAGGAATGGTGAGGCGATGGATGATGCCATGACGCAGAGCTTCGGTCTGACTCTCGACGGCCTTGAGGTCGAGTGGCGCGCATCGCTGCAGCAGGAGTTGGCCAGTGCGTGACCGTCTCTTTCACCCCGAAGCACCGCGCACGCTGAGAGATCTTCCGCGCCGCGGTGCGCTTGCGCTGGCGGCGATAGGCCTTGCTCTCTTGCCATGCCTGTCGCTTGCCTGTCTGCCTCAGGAAACGGGTGGCTCCGTTCTCAATCTCTGGGATGAAGGTCCCATCACGCTCGATCCGGCCGTCTCGGGCGACATGAGCTCGCATCTCTACGTCATGCATCTGTTCAGCGGCCTCGTGAAGCTGGATGGCGACATGAACGTCGCGCCCGATATCGCGACATCGTGGGATATCCTCGACGAGGGTACGACGTACGTATTCCACCTGCGCCGCGACGTTCGCTTCCACTCGGGGAGGCAGGTGACCGCCACCGACTTCAAGTACTCCTGGGAGCGCGCCTGCAGCCCGTCGACCAACTCCAACACCGCCATGACCTACCTCGGCGATATCGTCGGGGCGCGTGACATGCTCGATGGCGGGGCGACCGCTATCAGCGGAGTGTCCGTGCTTGACGACTACACGCTGCAGGTGCGACTCGACAAGCCGCGTTCGTACTTCCTCGACAAGCTGACGTATCCGACGACCTATGTCGTTGACCGCGACAACGTGACCGACGGCGCTGCGTGGTGGCGCAGGCCGAATGGCACCGGGCCGTTCAAGCTTGCACGCTGGGATACGGGCAGCCTGCTCGAGTTGCAGCGAAGCGACGTGTACTACGGCGCTGCTGCCCTGGTCGACACGGTGAGGTTCCACCTGCTGGCGGGACTGCCCATGTCGCTGTATGAGCAGGGCCGCATCGATGTTCTGAACGTCTCTGCGTCTTACATGGAGCTGGTCACCGACCCCGCCAACCCCTTCTACTACCAGCTCGTCTCGTCGCCGGAGCTCAGCCTCTACTACGTCGGCTTCGACGTGACGAAGCCGCCGTTCGACGATCCCTACGTGCGGCGGGCGTTCTGCCATGCCGTCGACCGGGAGCGGATCGTGAGAGTCATCTTCAAGGACTCTGTCCGGGCAGCCACCGGAATTCTGCCTGAGGGCCTGCCGGGCTTCGACGCGTCCCTCGATGCGTTCGAGTTCGACCCGGGCCTTGCCCGGCAACTGCTGGCGCAGTCGTCCTACGGCTCGGCCGATTCGCTACCCCCCGTCGAGTTGACCATCTCCGGCTACTCGAACGATGTGCCGGCGTACATAGCGGCTGCCATCTGGGATTGGCGGGAGATACTCGGTGTCAACGTTGCCGTGCGACAGCTCGAGCCGGAGGTATTCCTCTACAACCTGAAGAAGGAGCGAGACGAGCTATATGCGATGGGATGGATTGCCGACTACCCTTCGCCGCAGAACTTCCTGGAGACCCTCTTCAGCTGCGGCCAGGAGAACAACGTCTCGGGATACTCCAATCCGGAGCTTGATGAACTGCTGGACGCGGCGGCGGCAGAGGAAGACCGGGACCGCTTGACGGCACTGTACCGGCAGGCCGAGCAGATGGTCATCGATGACGCTCCCTGCGTACCGCTCCTCTTCGGGGCGAATCAGGTGCTCGTGAAACCCTACGTCTCCGGATACCGGCCCGGCCCGCTCGGCATACCTGACCTCACCGTGGTCAGCGTGAACAGGCCCTAGTCCCGCGCGACCTCATCCCGGCCGGGCAGCGCATTCCAGAGTTGCCTGACTCTCAGCGCCAGCTCCTCGGCGTCGCCGTCGTTGTAGACAACGTCGTCCGCCCGTTCCATCTTCGCGCCGGCGGGCATCTGGGCCGCCAGCCGTACGCGAACCTCGGCTTCGTCCAGGTTGCGGCCCCGTCCCAGCCGCGCCACGACTGCGTCCTCAGGTGCGGCGACGACCCAGAGCCGGTCCACCATGTCCAGCCACCCCGCCTCGATGAGCAGAGTGGCCTCGACGGCCGCCCATCCGTGGCCCTTGCGCCGCAATGCGGCCAGCCGGCGCTGTACGCTCCGCCGCGTCGCCGGATGCACGATGGCGTTCAGCCGCTGCCGCGCCCGGGCGTCGGAGAATACCAGTGCGCCCAACCATGTCCGGTCTATCGCGCCGTCGCCCCGGACGGCACGCGAGCCGAATGTCTCCACCACCTGACGCCACGTCCGGCTTCCGCGGCGGTAGACCCGGTGCGCGACCAGGTCGGCGTCGATGACCGGACAACCGAGTTGCTCCAGCAGCCGGCCCACGGTCGACTTCCCGCTCCCGATGTTGCCCGTGATGCCGAGAACCTGCATGGTGGCTCCATTATAGGCGGCCTCGCGCCGTCACGCAGCCTCCGGCCCGGCGATGGGCTGAGAAGTGCCCGGCGGGGATGTATAATCACCGTGGGCATGGAGAGAGAGGCGCTCCTCTACGAGCGACTCCCGGGAAGCCGGGTGCGTTGCCACGTTTGCCAGTGGAGGTGCGTCATCAACCCCGGCAAGTCCGGCCTCTGCCGCGTCCGTACCAACCGGGACGGCGTTCTCATCGTCACCAACTACGGGGCGGTCTCGTCATTGGCCGTCGACCCCATCGAGAAGAAGCCCCTTTTCCACTTCTTCCCCGGCACTTCCGTCCTGTCGCTGGGCGGCTGGGGCTGCAACTTCCACTGCGTCCATTGCCAGAACTGGGAGATCGCCTGCACAGACGCTCCGGGCGGGCAGCGCTACCTCTCCCCGGAAGAGGAGATTCGAATTGCCCTGCGCGAGCGCTGCGCCGGCGTCGCCTGGACCTACAACGAGCCGGCCATCTGGCTTGAGTACACCCTCGATTCGGCCCGGCTGGCGCGAGAGAACGGTCTGTACACCGTGTATGTCACCAACGGCTTCATGACTGCGGAAGCGCTGGATCTGATGGCGCCGGTGCTCGATGCGTGGCGTGTGGATGTGAAGGCTTTCTCCGATGCGGCCTACCGCCGTCTGGCAAACGTGCGCGGATGGCGGGGTATCCTTGAGGTGGCCGAGCGGGCGAAGACGCACCGGGGCATGCACGTCGAGGTGGTCACGAACGTCATCCCGGGGCTGAACGATGATGATGAACAACTCGACGGTATCGCCCGCTGGATCTCGTCGCGCCTGGGCGAGCTCACTCCGTGGCATGTCACCAGGTTCTTCCCGATGCATCGCTTGCTGGATGTGCCGGCGACCCCGCTGCCGGCCATCCGTCGCGCCGTCGAGCGCGGTCGGCTCGCCGGATTGAAGTTCGTCTATGCCGGCAACGTGCACGGGGAAGGAGAAGACACCGTCTGCTACTCCTGCAAGCGTGTCATTGTCCGCAGGATGGGTTACCATACCGACGTCCTGGCGCTGCGTGGTTCCCGGTGTGCCAACTGCGGGAGTGATGTCAACTTCCGCCCTGGGGCCGACTCCGGTGCTGCGAGGGCTGAGCCGAAGTGAGCGCCGGAGTCAGGGGAGGGATGGCGTGACAGAAGAGCTGCACCCCGTGGTGGCGCTTGCGAAGCAGGCCGTTGAAGACTACGTGCGCAACGGCACGGTCATGGCCGCAGAGGCGTCGTCTCCCGAGATGAGGGAGCGCGCCGGCGTGTTCGTTTCCATCCACAAGAAGGGACAGCTCAGAGGCTGCATCGGCACCTTCGAGCCGACGCAGGCAGACGTGGCGCACGAGACCGTGTCGAATGCCATCAGCGCGGCTACCCGGGATCCTCGGTTTCGACCCGTCACGCCGCGCGAGCTCGACGACCTTGACTACAGCGTCGACATCCTGACGCACCCCGAGCCGGTCGGGGATGTGAGTCAACTCGATGCCCGCCGGTACGGCGTCATCGTGGAGAGCGGCTGGCGCCGGGGGCTGCTGCTGCCGGACCTCGAAGGTGTTGATTCGCCGGAGCAGCAGATTGAGATCTGCCGCATGAAGGCCGGCATCGGACCGGATGAGCCGGTCAAGCTGTACAGGTTTGAAGTCAGGCGGTATCACTGACTCATCCACAATGTGAACGAGAAAGAAGGGCAAACAGCAGTGAGATTTCTGCTGGCACCAAGGGACACACAGTTCTACGACCTGTTCGAGCAAGATGCTGCGAACCTCTTGGAAGCTGCGCAGGCGCTGGTAGCGTTCTTCAACGACAGCGAGCATGACCGCGCTGAGAAGGCGCGCATGTTCAAGGCGTACGAGCAGAAGGGTGACCACTTCACGCATGAGATCATCAAGCGACTGCACCGGACGTTCGTGACGCCCATCGACCGGGAGGACATCGCGCAGCTCGCCCATACGCTGGACAGCGTCATGGACTTCGTCGAAGCGGCCGCCCGGACGCTGGTGCTCTACAAGATGACGGAGCCGACGCCCCGGGCGCGCGAGCTGGCTCGCATCGTGCTCGGTGTAGCGGAGAAGCTCAACGAGATCATGCCCTTCCTCCGGAACCGCAAGCAGTTCGCTCGCATCCTGCGAGGCTGCGTCGATGTCAACCGGCTCGAGAATGAGGCGGATGATGTGCACCACGCGGCGCAGGCCGAGCTGTTCGAGACCAGCGGAGATGCCTTCGCCCTCATTAAGTGGCGCGAGTTGTATCAACACCTGGAAAATGCAACCGACCTTGGCGAGGACGTTGCCAACATCCTTGAGGGCATCGTGCTGAAGCATGCCTGACCTGCTGTCGCTGTTTGTCCTGGTCGTTGCGTCCGCAGTCCTCTTCGCATTCATCAACGGCGCCAACGACGCAGCCAATTCCATCGCCACCGTCATCGGCACTCGCAATCTCGCGCCGCGCACGGCGCTCATCATGGCAGCCTGCTGCGAGTTCGCCGGCGCGGTCACTGGTACGGCAGTCGCAAAGACCATAGGCAAGGGCATCGTGTTTCCCGAGGCGTTGACCATGGGTATCATCCTGTCCGGCGTTGCGGCTGTCATCGTCTGGGCGATAGCCGCGACGTTGAAAGGCATGCCCATCAGCCTGCACCACGGACTGGTTGCTGGTCTGGTCGGTTCTGCAATGGCGCAGGGCGGGCCGTCCATCATCAACTGGCGCATCCTCGGGCGCATCTTCGGGGCAGTGGTGACATGGCCAGTGCTCGGCCTGCTGGGGGGATTCGCCCTGATGATGGCAATCCTGTGGCTCTGTTGCAGGTGGAAGCCGGCCAAGGTGCGCATCGTGTTCAGCAAGCTGGAGGTGGGATCGGCTGCGTTCCTTGCGTACAGCCACGGCAAGAACGACGGCCAGGTTCCCATCGGTCTCATGGCTATGGGTCTCATGGCCTTCCACAGCACCACGGAGTTCGTTATCCCGTTGTGGACTGTCCTGGTCGCCGCACTGAGTATCAGTCTTGGCACGGCAGTTGGTGGAAGGCGCGTTATTCGCACTCTCGGTTCCAGGTTGACGACGCTGAAACCGGAGAATGGCTTTGCGGCCGAGGCGTCGGCGGCAACCCTCATTGAGATAGCGTCGCGCCTCGGCCTCCCTGTGAGTACGACTCACTGTATCAGCAGCACCATCATGGGCGTGGGCGCCACGCGCCGGCTCTCGGCGGTACGTTGGGGCATTGTCGAGAAGATCGTCCTGACCTGGATACTCACCTTCCCTGGCTGCGCGGCGTTGGGCTGGCTGTTCGGTCTGCTGTCGCGGTCGGTGGGATAAGAGAAGAGGCCGGACCCCATAGCGGGAGCCCGGCCTCCATCGTTTCTTCTGACCTGCCCTGTCTACAGTAGCGGCAACTCTCTGCCGATGTCCGAAAGCTGCTGGATCTTGCAGTTCGTCTCCTGCAGTTGAGTCTTGTGCTCTTCCGCGTACCTCGTCGCCTGCTCGTACATCTCCGCGATGCGCGGGATGTTGGACAGTTGCGAGAGTATCAGCGTCAGGTCGATGAAGTGCTTCTCTCCGGGGAAGTCGCCGCCCCGGATGAGCGCCGTGGGCGCTATCTCCGCGATGTGGTCGCTGATGGCCTTCACCATGTCCATATTCATCTCTTTGGCCGGTCCGGACATGATGTAGATGGACTTGGCGGCGTCGCGCGGGTTGCAGGAAATCGAAAGGTCGGTGATGGCGGCGTCCAGTGCCTGCGAGCCACGGAAGCTCTCAGCTGCCTTGTCGCGGAACTGGCTCTTCACGACCTCCCACGGGAAGCGGAATGCCGGAAGCTCCGTTCTGCCGATGCCGATGGCCGTCCATCCCTCGAAGGAGGCGATGAGGTCGCCGGCATCGACGGTGCGCGCCCCCACGAACTTCCTCGTCGTGACCTCTCCCGCGCACATCATGTCGAAGAACGGCTCGACGATGACGCGGTTGATCTTCTCCATGTTGTTGGCCAGGCTCGCATCCTTCTTCACGTAGCGCTGGTTGTCCGCCAGGAAGACGGCATCCGCCGCCTCGTACGTGGACTTCAGCGACGTGGCCGAGTTGTAGACGCTCCTGGCCTCGCTGTACTGCTCGTGCTCGAATGGAAGAACCGCGAGCGCGTATACCGGCTTGTTGATGTAGCGCTCTTTGAGCATCCTCACGATGACCGGCAGAGAGCCGGAGCCGGTGCCGCCGGCCGTGCCGGCGACGACCATGAAGGCGTGCGTCTCGTAGAAACGCCTCTCGCTCTTCAGCGACTCGAGAATCTTGTCGCCGTCCTCCCTTGCCAACTGGGCGCCAAGCTCGTTTATCTTGCCGACGCCGTGGCCAAGCGTTTGCCGCAGACCCAGCAGGATGCGATGTGAGTAGTCATTCTTGATGAACCGCAGACCGGTGAGGTCTGCCTGGTCCGTGTTGGCAGCGACGACGATCGGGGCTATCGTCGCTTTCCTCTCGGACTGCGCCTTGAGGTTCAGTCGCGCAAAGTGGTCTGCAATGCGGCAGCCGCATTGACCCAGTCCGATTACCGCCAGTTTCATAGTTCCTCCATTCGGTTGGCTCGTCGCCTCGCCGTCGATCTAGTCGTAGAGCCCCACGCGGTCGCGTATGATGAGGACGTATACCAGTGCGCCGATGAGCACAACGGCGAGAACGATGATGACGATCAGAGCCCATGTCGGCAGCAGTCCCGCCTTGAACGTGCTGGAGCCGCTCCAGCCGCTGTCGTTCATCGCACCGTCGACGGCCTTGACTCTCCAGTAGTACGTGCCGAAGGGCAGGGCCTCGCTGTCGGTGAGTGTGTAGCTCATCTCAGGGCCGGAGGATGACACGATGAGCGCGCTGCCCTGTGCCTGCAGGTTACTCTTGGAGATGAGCACCTGGCTGAAGTCGGCCGTGGCCGAGATCTGCAGCCCGTAGGTCACCCCGCTCGGGTCATCGACGAGGGTCCATGTGAGCGTGGGAGTCTGCTTGCCGAGGATGCCCAGACGCGCTCCGCTCGCAGGCGTGCGCGGTGAAGGTTTCGAGGGCGCGGTGGACTCCATGGCGAACGTAGACGTCAGAGTGGTCGAGTCGAATGTCACCGTTATCGAGTGCTCTGCTGTGTGGGTGCTCTGCGCGTGGGACGCGGCAAAAGTGATGGGAGACAGGGTCCCCGCCGATGAAGTCGTGCCGGTACCCTTGGTCACGCCGTCGTAGGTGACGGTGACTGACTTGCCGGCCGGGAGACCGCTGCCGCTTACCTGGATCTGCGTGCCCACGTTGCCGCTGGTTGGTTCGACCACGACGCTGGGCTCGACTTCGAACTTCATGTCGATGATATCCGACTTGCTCGTCTTGGCTCCCTGGGCGTCCACGGTGTGAGTGCCCATCGCCGCATCGGGAACGGTCACGGACACCTCGAAAGCGCCGTCGCTTCCGGCCTTGAACCCGGACTTGACGCTCTTGCCGTCGAACAGGATCTCGACGCTGCCCTCGTTCGCTCCGAAGCCGCTGCCCGTCACCGTGAAAGTGCTGCCGACGGTCCCCTTGACAGGCGAGATTGCGATGCCTGCAGTCATGTAGTAGAGGGCGGGGCTGCTGATATCATCCCGGTCCGTCGTGTCTCCCTCGGCGGTAATCTCGTGCTTTCCGGCACTGCCGGCGGGGACCACGAACTTGCCGGTCCACGAGCCCAGTTTGTCCGCCTCGATATCGTTGACCGGATTGACCTTCACGGTGCCGAAGTAGACAACGATGTCTTCTTCTTCCTCTCCGAAACCGGTACCCTTGAGTTCCACCTCGGTGCCGGCGGGACCTTCCGCGTCTTTGCCGGCCTTGATGGTCGTTCCATTGACCTTGGTTATCTCGATGGTCGGCGTGACGGTGAAGTCGTAGTCATCCTCGAGGTAGTCCTCGACCTCGTCCGTATCGTCGGGCTTGTTGCCGAGGTCTTTGTTGGTGA
>CAZLPP010000021.1:0-30531 GCA_964561465.1 uncultured Dehalococcoidales bacterium | reverse complement strand
CCGGACGCGACCGTGGAGTCGCTGCCCGTCGACGACGCCGACGACGCGGAGCGACTGGATGCCTACATGAGGCTCGCGTCAACACCGTCGGGCTACGCTCTGGTCTTCAAGGAGCAGGTGGCGTATCCGAACCGGCGCAACGCGGTCCGGGACTTCAGGCAATTGAACAGCCAGCACGGGCTGCTCACTGAAGCGGCAGATTTCCCTGAGGCTACCGTGTGGCGGGTCCCCGTGTCGTGACGACGTAGCTCGGGATCCATGCGCCCGGGACAGGTGCATCAGGTCGCGACACGAGGACGAACAGAGATTCCTGCGGGCACACGCACCCGTCACGCGGGCTTCACTACGCCATCCAGCGACACAAGCGCCTGGAAGACAGGCGAGAGAAAGACGAGGCCGGTCCACGAGACGGGAGTCCGGGGCGCGGTGAGGACAGCGGGTTCGGCCACGGGATTCTCCGGCACACAGTCGATGCCGGCGGCCTCCAGCAGTTCCACGAGATGTCCGCCAGCGTCCGCCCGGTAGTCGTTGCTGACGTGCTGGAGGTAGCGTCTCGACAGCTCAACCTCGCACTTGAGCCGCCCATCGACGTACCCGTGCACGTGGTACTCCCACATATCGTCGATAGGCTTCACCAGGCCGAACACCTGGCCCGGGGCGAACACCTGCAGCACGGTGTGCTCATAGCCTTCGGCGACCAGAGCGTCCGCAACAACGGCAAGCCAGTCCATAGTGCCGACGAGCGAGCTATTCGGAGCGCGAACGGTGTTGAACTCGATGGCGGGTCCCCAGCCGATGTGCGGGCGCTCGACAGCGTAGTAGACCGAGGCGACAGCGACGAGGCAGATGAGCCCCGCCAGGGCGCAGCGGCGCAGGCGCGGGCAGGCATTGCGTATGCGGTTTGTGAGTCGGTGCAGCACTGTGGAGGCCGGGCGTCAGAAGCTATCAGATGGAACGGGGCACATTTCCGGTCAGTGTAGCAGCCGGACGCCCCGCGCTCCAAATCGGTCTAGAGCGCCGAGACAGCATCCGCAAGAGCGGGATGCTCCGCGAGCAACTGCTCGATGGAGAGCGCCCGCCCGTCCGCCATCAGCGCCGTGATGCCGGAAGGGCCGCGGACGACGACGCCGACGGCTTCCCGGGTCAGTGCTACGCACGCGCCGCGGGCGCGGGCGGCGGGCCGCCGGACAGTTCTCGCTATGGCGAAGAGGGTGTAGTCGCCGACCCTGACACCCCGCTCCAGCTCTACCCGTTCTTCTTCCATCGTGAGCGCACCACCACAACGACCGCCTTCAGCGTCGAAAGGCTGAAGACGAAACCCAGTAGCGGGGGCACCAGGCTGACCGGGCGAAGCCGCGCCGCGACTCCCGCCGCTCCTTCGAGCAGCACGCCATCGAACCCGGGCATGAGCCGGAAGGAGTACGGCGACCAGATGCCGGCGAGCAGGGCCGCCTGGGAGAGAGGCCCGACGAGCATGGCGGTATCCGCGGGGTCACCCAGGTCCACCCGGAAGTCCAGCCACAGCGTTCGAACCCTGATGCTACGGAGCAGATCAACTACGAGGCGAACCAGGCTTCGCGCCAAGCCGTGAACGTGAAGCAAGTCCCAGACGAGCCGACCCGACCTCAGGCCGAAGCGCCACTTCCCCGGCTTCTTCCCGGCCGTGAGCTTCTTCGGCTTCTTTTCCGAGGGTTCCCCATCCCCCTCGCCCGCACCGAACGACGTGCCCACGCGGCCGAACAGCCACTCCACCCTGCCATGTGCGGATGCCCGGCCGTGGACGTCGACCCGCAGGTCGACGTCCACCGGTATGCACAACACCAGGGCTGTCAGCGCGACGAGGGAGCAAAGCGCAACGACAACCCACACGGGGTACTACTCTTTCGCCGCAGGAGCCGGCTTCCGGCCGCGGATCGCCTCCTCAACCTTGGGGAGCGCCTCTTTGACCTGCTCGGCCATCTGCGCCAGGCTGCCTTTCATCGGCTCGACCCTGACCCCGTTCTTGTCGATGATGAGCACCGCCACGGGCTTGACGCCGCCGGCGCCACCGGTGCCCCCACCGGACCCCTCACCCTCGGCTTTGCTCACCTCGCCACCCTTTCCCACCAGGCCACAGGCGCCGAACCAGAAGCCGGCGCTGCGCAGCGGCACGACCGTCACTTCGCCGATGGTGAGTGGCTCACCCATCACCGTCTTGCTGCTCAGCATCTTCTCCAGCTCGTCGGCGCTGGTCTTCAGCAACCTCTCGACATCTTCAAGCATATGCACACCTCCTCCATCCTCGGCACACCGTTCGGCAGTCAGGCCGCCGGCGGCCCGCCCGAAGGGTAGCGCCGGCCGGGCTGCGTCCGCAAGAACCGATGCCCGTCCGGGCTGAGAATCCGAGGGACTACTTGAAGCTCACCGTGTTGCCATGCTGGGCGAAGCCGCCGTCGACGCGGATGAACTCACCGGTGATGAAGTCGGACGCGTCGCTCGCCAGGAACGCGGCGATACCCATGAAATCGGCGGGCTCACCCCAGCGCCCCATCGGAGTCCGCTCCTCGACGAAGTCGGTGAGCCCCGGGAAGTCCCGGCGAGCCACCTTGGTCAGGGGCGTGTCGATCCAGCCCGGAAGGATGCAGTTGACGTAGATGTGGTCGCGCGCCCAGGCGAGCGCCAGGGAGTACGTCATGGAGAGAATGCCCATCTTGCTGACCCCATATGGCACGGCCTTGCCGAGGCCAATCAGAGAGGTCATCGAGCCGGTGTTGATTATCTTGCCCTTGCCCTGATTCTTCATCGCCGGATACACCGCCAGGCTGCAGAGGAAAGCGCCGCGGATATTTATGTCAATAATCTTGTCCCACTCTTCGACGGCGTAGTCCTGCGGCATCTTGCGGATGTTGATGCCGGCGTTGTTCGCCAGGACATCGATGCGTCCGTACGCATCCAGCGCTTTCTGGACGCCGGCCTTGATACTGGCCGGGTCGGCCACATCCATGGCTATGCCGGAAGCCTTGACGCCGAAACGCTTCTTGATATCGGCAACGGCCTCGGCCGTCTTGTCGGCGTCGCGCGCAGCGATGACCACGGCGCTGCCCTTCATCGCGAAGCCGTCCGCCAGGCCCTTGCCGATGCCTCCGTTCCCTCCCGTCACCAGCGACACCTTGCCCTCAAGGCTGAACAGGTCACCCATCTCTCGATTTCCTCCTCGTTCAGAAGTACGGAGCCGGCCCGGGAGCCACCGCCGGACCGCCGCCCTTCCATTGTACGCTGTCGCGGAGCCGAACCGGAACCGGCTGTCCTGCCCCGTACACCCGGCTGCGGCGGCGGCCTGTTCCTTCGGAGCCGCCATTCGTGTATCATACGCAGCGCAAGAAACATCGAGTGAGAAAGGACGAACGCTCTTGATGGACATGGACCTGTGGGACTTTATGATGCCCTGGCGCCTGTTCCCTGTGTGGTCTTCCGGCCTCGGAGGACTCGTCACGCTCGCCGGATACATCTGGGTATCGCTCTGCCTGTACATCATCGCGAAGAAGACGAACACGGAGAACCCCTGGCTGGCCTGGATACCCATTGCGAACATCGTCATCGCCTGCCAGATAGCCGGCAAGCCGTGGTGGTGGTGTTCCTGTTCTTCATCCCCATCGCGAACGTAGTCTTCCTGATCCTGGTCGTGTGGCGCATATGCGAAGTACGCAACAAACCGGGCTGGCTCTCGCTGCTGATGCTCGTGCCCGTGGCGAACCTCATCATCCCCGGCATCCTCGCCTTCGTCGACTCCTAGACTTCGAGGGAGGGGCATGGCGTCCGCCGTGCTCCTCCCTCCGCAGCCTCTCCTGACAACCATCCGGTCTACTCCTTCCGCACGATTGCGCGCAGGTGTGGGCTCATGTATCGTGGTTCTCAGACGGACCGCCTGCAGAAAGCGCTCCCCGCCGGACAAGCTCCGGGGAACTACGCTCCCGCAGGCGATGGGTGTCGCCAGGGAATGGCGGTCGCGTCCGGAGGGAACCATGCGCACACGAATCGTGCGGATCCTGGCAGCCGCCGCGCTGCTCGCGACGTGCGGCGTGCTCTACGCCGCGCCCGTGCTGGCATTCGACGGACGGGCGGGTGACACCGTGTCGGTCGGCCCGGGCGAGAAGGTCGAAGGCGACCTGTACCTTGCCGGCAGATCGGTCTCGACCGCAGCCGGCATTGACGGGGATGTCTTCGCCGCCGGCCAGACAGTGAGCATCGGGGGGCAGATCGACGGCGGGCTGACGGCCGCCGGCCAGACGGTGCTCGTCAGCGGCGGCGTTTCGCGAGGCGCACGCGTCGGAGGCTCGACGGTGGACGTCACCGGCACCATAGGACGGGACCTGCTCGTAGGATGCTCCACCTTCGTGCTCAACCCTGAGGCATCCGTCGGGGAAGACCTCCTCATCGGCGCCGCTACCGCGATGCTCAAGGGAGACATCGCCGGGAACGTCTACGGCGGCAGCGAGAAGCTGGTCATCGACTGCACCATCGGCGGCAACGTGAAAGTCGAGGTCGGCACGCTCGAGATACGGCCGGGAGCCGTCATCCAGGGCAACCTCGAATACACGAGTGCGCAACAGGCGGACGTCCCGGCGGGCGCCGTCAAGGGCAGTGTCCGCTACACGGAGCGCGCCGTCAAGGAGAGGGTCCGTCCTGGGGACCTCGGCGCTCTCGGGCCGCTGGCGGCCTTCGCCGGACTCACGTGGAAGCTGCTCGCCTACGCGATGGCGCTGCTCACGGGCATCGTGCTCATTCTCGTGCTGCCTGCACGGATGGCCGGCTACTCCGATGCCATACGGACCGAGACCGGCCCGGTGGCGGGGTGGGGCGCCATCGCCTTCTTCCTGACGCCCCTGGCCGCTCTGGTGGTGTGCATCACCATCGTGGGATTGCCGCTGGGACTCATCACGCTGGCTCTGTGGACAGTACTGCTCTACCTCAGCCAGCTCCCGGTGGCCCTCGTCATCGGACACGTGATACTGGGCTACCGCAAGCCGCTGGAAGGCCGCGGCTTCATGATCGGCGCGCTGGCGCTCGGCCTGCTCATCATCGCGCTGCTGCGCCTGATTCCGTTCGTCGGATTCTTCGTAGGCCTGGCGACGGCGCTGTTCGGCTTCGGCTCATTCGTGGTGGCGGAGAAGCGCCACCGCGAAAAGCGCGGCTTCTGATTGATTCCCTGCCGCGGGACACGAGTCTGGCGGCAGGGTGAGGCGCCAGCGGGCCGGGTTCTCCCGGCCCGGGTCCGCCACTGGCGCATGGCACCCGATGCGGGGCGCGGCCCGATGGGCAAGACGGTGCACGCCGCACACTGAGTGTTGACCTCGGCCGTCGCCCGTTCGTTCTCCGGGATACACAGACTGCGGAGTGAGCCGATGAAACGAGCAACACTTGTCTTCACGCTGACAGCGCTTCTGCTTCTGGGCCTTGCCCCCGGCTGCAGCCGCGGCGTGGCGGGTTCGGGGAAGCTGGAGACGCGCGAGTACAACATCAGCGGATTCAGCGGAGTGGCGGCCGATGACGCGTTCAACGTCGAGGTGCGCGAGGGCAGGGCCCACAGCGTGTCGGTCACGGCGGACAGCAACGTGTTCAAGTACCTCGACGTGAGGAGGAAGGGCAGCACGCTTCAACTCGGGTTGAAGGCCGGCGCGCCGGTCACGGGCGCAACGCTGAGCGCCGTCGTTACCACGCCGCGGCTCGAGGCGGTCGCTCTGTCGGGAGCGTCCGACGGCAGCATCACCGGTTTCAGGGGCTCCCTGCCCCTCACGTTGACGCTCTCCGGCGCCAGCTCGCTTGCCATCGATGACGCGAAGACGGCCAGGACAAGCGTGACCCTCAGCGGCGGCAGCGACCTGACCGGCAAGATGGCGACCACGAGCATCACGTTCAGTCTCTCCGGCGCCAGTGCCGTCACACTGCGGGGCACAGCCGCGGACGCCACCGTCACCGCCTCCGGGGGAAGCCACGTCGACCTCCAGAGCTTCGTGGCGAAGAACGCGACGGTGAACCTGAGCGGCGCAAGCAACGGCTTCGTCTTCGCGAACGGCGACCTGCGGGTCAAGTTGAGCGGCGCGTCTCACCTCGACTATGACGGGAATCCCAGGCTGCGGGCAGTTGACGTATCGGGCGGCTCCTCGCTCAGGGAAGTATAATGGCTGCGGATGCTCCAGGTGGGAGGAGCAGGCTGTGGCGAAGACGCTCGTCGTCTACTACTCTCGGACCGGCAACACGCGGCAGATAGGTCAGGAGCTGGCGTCGGCGCTGGGCGCGGATGCCGAAGAGCTCAGGGACGGGCAGGACCGGCGCAGCCCCATGGGCTACCTCAAGAGCGGCCTCGAAGCCAGAAGGCACAGCCCGGCCAGGCTGCAGCCCCTGGTACACGACCCGGCAACGTACGACCTTCTGGTGGTGGGCACGCCCATCTGGGTGAGCACCGTGTCAACGCCGGTTCGCACCTTCCTGGAGCGCTACGTCACTCCGGAGCAGAAGGTCGCCTGGTTCTGCACCTACGGGCTCGAGGGCGAGAAGTATCCCGAGAGGGCGTTCCAGGCGATGACACAGGCGGCCGGGCTCACGCCGCTGGCCACGCTGAGCGTGAGAACGCAGGACGTGGCAGGCAAGCACCGGGAGGCCGTCGCTGAGTACGCTGCACGATTGAGCCGCCGGCTGGAGGCCGGCAGGCAGAAAGGGTGATTGTCCAAGTGAAGACACTGGTGGTCTACTACTCGCGGAGCGGCAATACCAGGAAGATAGCAGAGGAGTTGGCGTCGGTGCTCAAGGCCGACGTCCAGGAACTGAAGGACGGCAAGAGTCGCAACGGCCCCATCGGCTTCCTCATGGCCGGCCGCGAGGCGATGAAGAAGACGCCGGTCGAGCTGCAGCCGCTGGCGCACGACCCCGCGGCGTACGACGCCGTGGTGGTGGGCACGCCGGTGTGGGCGAGCACGGTCTGCTCGCCGGTGCGCACCTTCCTGGAGCAGAACCGCTCGAGCCTGAAGAAGGTCGCCTGGTTCTGCACTTCGGGAGGCGAAGATCCCACGGGCGCCGAGAAGGCGTTCGCGGCGATGACGGAGGCGTCCGGCGCTACGCCGGCAGCCACGCTGGGACTGGGCCGGGTGGCCCTGAAGAACGACCACGCCCAGAAGGTGTCAGCCTTCGCAGCGTCGTTGAGTGCTCGCCGGTGACCGGGCTCGCGTGACCCGGGCTGGTGGGGGAGGCGAATGTGGAAGCGGCAACCATGGCATACATCGCGGCGGGGCTCTGCGGGGTCTGGGGCATTGCACACATCGCGGCCACGAAGCCTGTGGTAACGGGTTTCGGGCCGCTTACGATTGAGAACGAGCGCATCCTGACGATGGCGTGGGTGGGCGGCGGTCTCACGCTCGTCTTCATCGGCGTGCTGGTCGCCCTCTTCACTTTGCCCACTTTCGGAGCAGGCGCCACAGCGTGGCTCGTCTACCAGGCATGCGCCGGAATGCTTATCGTCTCGGCCATCATCATGCTCGCCACCGCCTCGCGCACGCCGGTGGTGGCGATGAAACTGTGCCCCGTCATCCAGACGGCCGCCGCGGTGCTGCTCATCCTGGCGAGCCTCTAGACGACGGACTGCCTAGCGAGGCGAGGACATCTTCCAGCGGTCCGGCAACGGGTGCGCACATCGCCAGCGGGTAAGGCGGATTCAGAAAGGAGAGAGCGATGGTCCTTCGGTCACTCATATTCGTGCCGGGCAGCAGCCCGAAGATGATCACCAGGGCAGCAACGTTGCCCGCCGATGCCACCGTCTTCGACCTCGAGGACGCGGTGGCATACCCTGAGAAGGCTGCGGCAAGGTTGCTCGTGAGGGACGCGCTCAGGCCAACGAGGGCAGGCGGCTCGTCAGTGTTCGTGCGCATCAACGCACTGGCCACGGGTCTCACCGAAGCCGACCTCGATGCCATCGTATGCCCGGAACTCGACGGCGTGCTCATGCCGAAGGCGGACACGCCCGACGAAGTCGCCCTGCTTGATGGGATGCTCAGCCGCCTGGAGCAGGAGCGGGGCATGACGCCCGGCTCAGTACAGGTGATTCCGCTCATCGAGACTGCTATGGGACTCGTCAACGCGTACGAGATAGCCGGCGCCAGCAAGCGCAACGTCGCCGTCGGCTTCGGCGCAGGCGACTTCATGCGCGACCTCAGTCTGAACGCCTCCTTCATGACTGCTGACCAGTCGGAACTTCTCTACACGCGCTCGCGCATCGTTGTCTGCGCGCGGGCGGCCGGCATTCAGGCTATCGACACGGTCTACTTCGGCCTGCTGAAGGACCTTGACGGCCTGGAGAAGGAAGCCAGGGCGGCGCTGCGACTGGGCTTCAAGGGCAAGGCGCTCATCCACCCGTCGCAGATAGACATAGTCAACCGTGTCTTCTCACCTTCGGAGGAGGATGTCCGGTACGCGAGGGCGCTCGTCGCCGCGTTCGCGGAGGTGGAGAAGCAGGGGCTCGGCGCGGTCACATTCGAGGGCCGCATGGTCGACGTGATGAGCCGCATCCAGGCGCAGGAGTTGCTGGACTTCGCCACCATCGTCGCCGAGCGGGACAAGCGCAAGGCTGGACGGTGCTAGCGCCGGCGCAGGGGGCCAGAAGTCAGAGTGTCGTTACACATGAGGGCTTCCATGGCCACCTTGAATGAGGTAATCTGGTCGCAGTGTCAACCCGCCCACCATCAGGCAGTATCCAAGACGGAAGCCTCGCCCGGATTCCGCACCAGCTTCTGACGGATATCTGCAGTGGGGATTGCGTGCTCTTTGTCGGGACAGGTGTGACCACCGAATCCAGTCCACAGCACCGCAGGTCATTCTATCAACACATCAGAGATGAATCGGGACTGGGCAAGCGGCACGCACGTCTGCAGTTCTCGGATACGATGCAGTACTTCTGTCAGCGGAAGGACCAAGGCAGGAAGAACCGCTTGATACGGGAAATCGTCGATTGGCTATCATTGGCTATCCCCGTTCTGTGTTGACGGTTCGCTCCACTACGAAGCGACGGTCTTCTACGAGACGCTTGTCAATGTCCCCTTCTTCAGGGTCTTCGTCACCACCAACTGGGACCCCCTGCTCGAACGGACCTTCGACATCCTCTTCCCAATCGTCGAGAACACCGACCTTGCCTTCTGGGATGACCGGAGGCGACAGGTCCTCAAGGTGCACGGGTGCATCTCGAGACCTCACACGATAGTCGCAACAACAGCTGACTACGAGGACTGTCTCAAGAGCGCAACGCGCAAGCTCGTCTTCGACAAGCTGCGGGACCTTATGGCAACCAAGACATTCGTCTTCGTCGGCTACAGCATGAGCGACCTTGACTTGCGGCGTATCTATGACGAATTGACCGTTCGGCTCGGGGACTTTCACCGACCGCCTTACGTGGTTGACCAGAACCCGTCACCGGAGACTGAACAGTGGTGGAAGGAACGTAGAGTCCCTATTCTCAGACAGAACAGCTTCGGCTTCGCACTGGACATCGTCGAAAGGTTAGAACGAGAGGCCAAGATACCGTCTCGGCGCCTCTCCGCCCACTTCACTTCGGAGCGACGGCGGCTCGCCGACGTCCATGAGTGGACATCGGCTAGGCAGAGTTCGTCTGGAGGCATAGCATCCTCCATGTATCAAGACGGACTGTTGCATGCCATACCTTCCCTCATGAGCGATTTGCGCGCTGGCGCAACGTGGGACCGTCTGTTGTCACAAGCCAAGGTATTCGAACGTCAGGTGAAGAGACACCTCAGAGCAGTTGGCAGGGGCAACAGCGAGGCTCTGTTCGAGGCCGCGTATTGGTCGGGCTGGAAAGTAGTCTACGAACGGTTCGTGAGCAGGAACCCGAGACCCATTCCGGCATACTTCAGCCCCTCCAGCCTGAAGCCATCCACAAGACCAGTCTACGTCAGAGACTCGTAGGGACAGGCCCTTGGGCGCACGAACAACCTACACCCGCACAACTTCGAGCACTTCTGCGAACCGCCCTGCCCAAGTTGCACTCGTCGCAGAGGGCCAGACCGTCGGGAACACCACCGAACCCACGTCGCAGTCCCGACAGAAACTCGTGCGTCAGCGCGATGGGCACCTCGCCGAGCCAAGCGGGGCTCCGTGTCGAGTCCAACTGCATTCAGCCACGGACAGAGCTGTCAGATGCCGTGTGCGAGCCAGTCCGTGTAGTAGATACACTTCAGAGTCATGCCCTGGACGATGGTCTCCGGCAGAACGCCAGGCGCTGGAGACGACAAGTCGATCAGCCACACCTCCAAACCCATATTGAACGCAAAGACATAGTGGCCCCACTTGGTCAACGCCAACGAGTAGGTGTAGCAGTCGACCTCCCTCCATTCCGCGTGTGGCTCGACAAGAAGGGTTCTCTGATACGCTTCAGAAGTCGCACCCCAGTAGATCGGCCACAGATAGTCGTGCGAACCGTACCTGACAAAGCGTCTGATACCATCTTGCTTCGTATCATATGCGGCCGCGGCATTCCATGACGCCAAGAACTCGAGACCCATCTTGCCGAGGAATCGTCCTATCACGCTCAAGTGCCATGGCGACATACAGACGCGACACCCCCTTTGGCGTCCGCTCATGATCCGGCGCACGGTCTCCTCACAGGATACCTCAAGGGAGACAACGCCAAGCTCTACGCCAGTGAACCGGATGCCTTTCGTCGTGATCCCGGCGTCCGAGGGCAACACCCCGCCAGCTATCGGCTCAAACGTGAACGAGGGCAGATTGCCGGTCCTTCCCCTGATGCCAAGAACGCACTTCCAGAATCCGAAGGGGGTCCTTTCGAGAGCGGGCTTCTCCACCTTGAGTCCAAGGTACGACTGGCATGTGTCGCACACGAAACCTTCAAGGAGATCGTCGGTGTTTCCCAGCGACGCAGGGACAATGTGCTCCATCGTCGAGTGCCGGCCAACCTCTCCGCAGAACAAGCATGGCCTCGCGCCTTGCAGGTTACTGGTGTTCACGGCTCTCCATCTCCAACTCCGACGCTTCAATCCAACTCAAGCAGCCGCAGTTGCGATGTTCTAGGCGGATAGAAGACGCCGATTACGACGAAGGGATTTGGGGCCCAGTGGTGCGCCATCGTCGTGCCCACGAAGAACAACAGGTCGCACTTGTCACGCATTTCGTCGAGGTACTTGCGACGCACCAGTCTCTTCGCAGTCTCGGCGTCTCCGTTTGCGCAGCGAAGGAAGTTCCAGTAGAGAGCGCCGATCTCCCAGTCCTCCATCTGCATGGTGCGTGGAAGAGAATCACCTTCGGTGATGAAGCGGTAGGAGAACTTGTACGGGAGCTTCCTGACGAGACGCCGCTGCTGAAGCCGGCCGGAGCCGTCAACGGCGAACATGCTGCCCTGCTTTGTCTGGTCGAGCCACTCATCGCGCCAATCAGGCTCTGTCGGTTCAATCACCAGGTCGATGATCTCCCTGGGCCGGACCGTGGCCAGAGACACCGGCGGCCTCCGATGCGCCAGGCTGATGACGTCACTCATGGACTCGAAGACCTCGCGCTCGACGTACCGGCGCCTCGCCGCCCAAGCATCCGCCGGACCAAGCTGGCTCTCGACAACCATCGGCTCATCGATACCCTGCACGGGAGAGTAGCTCTCCGGGCGGAAGTCTCTTGTCTTCCTGCGGAGATTCATGCGTACCCAGGAGTACTTGGGCAAGCGCCTGTCATCACGCAGCAGGCTGGCCGACACCGGGTAGATGCGAATCCACTTCTCGCCCTCCAGAAGTCCCGCAGTGCAAACCAACTCGGCGTACTTGCTCGAGGGAAGCGGATAGGTCTTGACGGTCACCAGCACCCGCGCGTCCGGTATCTCTTCAGGCAGATACACTCTCTCCGCCTCTCAGATGGACAATGGGGAGCACTCCATTGAGAGCAGCAACGGCGCGGGCAACAGCATGACGATGGCAACACTCGTGGTCGGCTTCGAAGCACATCAGGGCGACGCGCCGACGTGCAAGTGCAATCCCAGCAACCCGGGAAACCTGCGTGTGAAGGGCCGGCAGCACTTCTCGCTCGTACGTGTCGAGCAGTGAGCGATACGAGTCTCGGTCGGTCAGGTTCCTCCGTTGGGCACTGTCGATTCCAAGTTCCGGCACCCTGATGTAGTCAATCCCGGACTTTTGCAGGTACCGCTGGAGCGCCCCTCTGGAGAAGTCGCGCTTCATGGAGAAGGCGTTCCTGCGTACGTCCACGACCGTGTTCACGTCGTGTTCGATGAGGCACCGCAGGAAGGAATCGATGCTGTGTCCCTGGTAGCCTATCGTGAACAGAGAAGGGGCCCTGTCTTCCAGCCAAGTCCTGCGAACCGCAGCCGCCTCTTCGGTATCGAGCACCCGGTCCAACACGCGACTCCTGCGGCAGTATGTCGGGAAGCCAAGATACACGCGCCGCATGAGGTCACGCCCCCTCGTCCTCCCAACGGCCGAGCACAGGTTCAAGACGGCACAGCGGTCGCTCGTGCCAAGCGCGGACAGGTGTCCTTTCGGTTCCGACAGCACGAAGCTCCGGCTACTCCGAAGATAGCCCAGGGCCTCCAACCGGGACTTGTCCCGCATGGCAACGTGACAGAACGGCCCGTACAGGTACGGAAAGAAATCGTAGTGTCTGCGAGCGCCCGATTGTTGTCCCAGGAGGAACAGGAGCTTCAGACAATCGGTACGAGCGAGTTCGCCACCGAACGCCTCGACGAGGCCCAGGAGCACCTTCTGACGCTCGTACACAGTGAAAGTATGACACGGTGCACATCACAGCGGTACCCCTCCAAGCCGTCAATCCGCACACATCGAAGAAGAGGAAATCAGTCCTTCCGTCGCGCCACGAAGAACTCGTAGCTGTAGGAAGCCGAGTGCTTCTCGTGAATGGCCATCTCGGCGTCGCACTCGTCGAAGAGGGCGAGGGCGTCGGGGACGCCGGCGTACTTCGTCCGCAGCGCGGGCAGGAGCTTGCGCATTGGCGCGTAGTAGCCGTCCCACCAGGCGCGGGCGGGCTCGGTGAAATGCCCCAGCAGCTCGTAGCCGCAGTCCGAGAACAGCTCCACGTTGTCCTCGACCGTTCTCATCTCCGGGTACTCGGAGGCGAAGATCTCCCGCGCCTCCGCGGGAGGGTCATCCGAGAGCCACGACAGCTCGCTTGCGGCCAGATAGCCGCCGGGCTTGAGCAGCTTGCGGCAGGACCGGAGTGCGTTCTCGAAGCCCATGATGTAGAGCGCCCCTTCGGACCAGATGAGGTCGAACGTCTCCTCCCGGAAGTCCATGGCCGCCATGGACTGCTTCGTCGTGTGCACGCGTCCGGCGAGCCCCTGCGCCACGACCTCCTCCGAGAGCCGGTCGAGCGCCCAGTCGAAGATGTCGAGCGCCACGATGTGCCCCGGCGTCAGCCTCGCCAGCTCCAGCGTCTGCGCTCCGGTGCCGCAGCCGACATCGAGCACGAGAGGCCGCTCCGGCAGCGGCCCCAGCATCGAGAAGGCGCGCCGCGTGCACTCCGGGCTGCCCGGACCCTGCCTCGGCAGCATGCCGTAGAGGTCAGCCATCACGCTCTTCACGAGCTCGTTCTCAAGATCCATGTCCGCGCTCCCTCGCGACGCATTGTACGACAACCCCTCGTTTGTGGACACGTGTGCGCCTCTCCACTACAATGAGCCTTTGCGTCACACGCACTTCGCAACCATGGAGAAGGAGACAGCACAGGTGGAAGGCACGGGCGGCAGGGTACTCTACCTCGACCCGTTCTCGGGCATAGCCGGCGACATGTTCCTCGGCCTCCTGCTCGACCTCGGCGTTGACGAGCAGAAGCTGGTGGCGGCGTTCGAGCAGCTCGGCGTCCGCTTCGATTTCGCCGTGAGCCACGTCAACAAGGCAGGCATCGCCGCCATCAGCACCAGCGTGACGCTGCCCGGCAACGATGAGGACGACGACCACGAGCATGAGCACGACGACGAGCACGTGCACGAGCATGAACACGAGCATCCGCACGACCACGAGCACGAGCACGTTCACGAGCACCCGCACGACCATGAGGCTGACGTCGACGAGGAAGCCGCGCCTCACGGGCGCGGCATGGAGATTGCCGAGATAGAGGCCATCCTGGACCGTCTGGACGAGCCCGCGCGTACGAAGACCAGGGCGATGTTCGCGTCGCTGCTCGAGGCCGAGGCGGCGGTGCACGGCACGACGGTCGACTCAGTTCACCTGCACGAGGCGGGCGCCATCGATGCCATCGTCGAGATGGTGGGCGCCGTGGTGGGTCGGGAGGCGCTGGGCGTCGACCGCGTCGTCTGCGGCCTCGTCAACACCGGCACCGGCTTCGCGAAGATAGCGCACGGCCTGTACCCCGTTCCCGCACCGGCGACCGCGGAAATTCTGAAAGGCATCCCGGTGCGCTTGGACTCCTTCAGCGAGACGCGCAAGGAGCTGGTGACGCCGACGGGCGCACTCATCCTGAAGCACCTGGTGGACGAGTTCACCCCCATCAGCATGACCGTGGAGCGGGTCGGCTACGGCGCCGGCAAGCGGGACCTCACCACCCCGAACGTGCTTCGGGGTTTCCTGGGGCGCTCATCCTCGGCCGAAGCGGCCAAACGGCTGCTGCTGCTCGAGAGCAACATCGATAACATGAACCCCGAGCTCTACGGGCACCTCATGGAGGTGCTGTACCAGCGGGGAGCGCTCGACGTGTTCTTCACCGCGGTGCAGATGAAGAAGAACCGGCCCGCGACGCGCGTCTCGGTGCTGGGCGAAGTGCACAGCAAGGACGTGCTCGTCGAGACGCTCATGAAGGAGAGCACAACGCTGGGCGTCCGGGTGACGTACCCCGAGCGGTACGAAGCCGAACGCCGGATAGTCGAGGTGCAGACGCCGCTCGGCGCGGCCCGCGCCAAGGTGGCGTACTACGCCGGCGACACCGTGAACGTTTCGCCCGAGTACGAGACCTGCCGGCGGCTCGCCTCCGAGAGCGGCGTGCCGCTCAAGGAGGTCTACAGCATCGTGCTGCAGGCGGCGCGGGAGCAACTCGGAGACACAGGAGGGACCCGCTGATGGCGGAGCGCAGGATGTTCGACGAGCTGCTTCAGGCATTCCGTCGTGGTGAGATATCCGAGGAGCAGGCCGGGGCGCGCATCCTCGAGATGTTCTACGAGGGGAAGGAGCACTTCCTGCTCGACATGGAGCGGGAGCAGCGGCTCGGCTTCCCGGAGATAGTGTACGCGGAGGCGAAGCGACTGGCGGACCTGCTGGAAATCGTCGCCCGGATGCTTGAGACCAAGGGCAAGGCGTTCGTCGCAGCCGTCAGTCCCGAGGCGGAGGGGAAGCTGCAGGAGACGTTTCACGCGCACCCCATCCGCACCGGCGGCCGGGTCATGGTCATCGGTCCGGAGAACGGGGAGAAGGGCTCGCTCGGGACCGCGGGCGTCATCACCGCCGGGACGTCGGACATTCCGTACGCGGAGGAGTGCGCGCTGCTGCTCGAAGAGCTCGGCGTACGCGTGGTCAAGTCGTTCGACGCCGGCGTGGCGGGCATCCACCGGCCGCTCATGAGCCTGCGGAAGATGACGGATGCCCGGGTGCTGGTCGCATTCGCGGGCATGGAGGGGGCGCTGCCGACGGTGCTCGCCTCGCTCACCGACCTGCCGGTCGTGGCCGTGCCGACGCCGGTCGGCTACGGCTTCGGCGGCCAGGGCGAGGCCGCGCTGAAGACGATGCTGCAGAGCTGCTCTCCGGGCGTCACGGTGGTCAACATCGGCAACTCCGTCGGCGCGGCGGCGGCGGCGATTCGCATCCTGCGGGCCGTGCGGAGAGGACCGGCATGACGCGACTCAACGACCTGCGCGCGGCAATCGCCGGGAAGGGCCGGTTGCTCGTGCTCTTCTCCGGAGGCCTCGACAGCGCCCTGCTGGCAAAGGTGGCCCACGACACCCTCGGGGACAATGCCGCCGCGCTGACCATCGATTCCGCGGTTGTGCCCCGCAGCGAGATAGCGACCTCGCGGGCGCTGGCGGCCGAGATAGGCATCAGGCAGCACATCCTCAGGCTCAACGAGCTGGAGCAGGCGCACTTCAAGACGAACCCTCCGGACCGGTGCTACCACTGTCGCAAGACGCGCGATGCCGCGGCCTGGCGCTGGGCCGGGGAGCACGACTTCGAGACCATCGCCGACGGGCTCAGCTACTCCGACCTCTCGGACTACCGTCCCGGACTGAAAGCGGCGAACGAAGACCGCATCTGGCACCCGTTCATCGAGTTCACCATCGGCAAGGACGACATCCGGCGGTTCACCCGTGAGCTGGGACTGAGTGGATGGGACCGGCAGAGCATGGCGTGTCTCGCCTCCCGATTTCCTCACGGCTTCGAGGTGACGCCGCCGCGGGTGGACCGCGTCGACCGTGCCGAGGAGTTCATCCGCTCGCTCGGCTTCCGGTCGGTCCGCGTGAGGCACTTCCCCAACAACCTCGCGGTCATCGAGACGGACGACCACGCGAGGCTGCTCGAGATGCGGGGGACCATCGTGCCGAGGTTGCGGGAGCTTGGCTTCTCGTTCGTCTCCATGGACCTGGAGGACTTCGCCAGCGGCAAGCTGAACCGGACCGTGGAGCCGGGACCGGAGCGGCAGCCTGAGCCGCCCCGTTGACGCGTCTTGTGGCCCGTCGACCGTGGTGACATGCTGACCGCGACCCGATGCGTCGCCTCCGCCTCGGCTCCCGTCCGGCGCACCGGCCGCTGCTGTTCAGTGGCGATTCGCGCTCAACCGGCCGAGAACACCGCAACCATAGGGAGCCATTCGCCGTTATAGGGATGAAGAGTGAGAGAGGAGCGCCGTGATTCTGCAGCAATCGCTTGAGTTCTTCGTCAACTGGTTCTCCAACCCCAGCTTCGCGGCAATGGGCCTCGCGATACTGCTTGGCGTCTTCTGGTACGTCATGTACCTGCCGCCGCTTCGTGGCTACGGCTTCCTGTTCGCCATCATGGCGATCTCCGCCATCCTGACGCTCTTCGCCATGGTGCTGATACAGATGCCTCTCTTCGCTCTGACGGGGCAGCTTCTCGTGAGCGCATTCCCGCCCGAAGCACTGATGAAGTGGATCTACATCCTGGGCATCCCACAGATACTACTGTCAGGGTTCGTGCAGGAGGGCGCCAAGCTGATTCCGGTCGTCTACATCTGGCAGCGGGCCGACCGCTTCCTGGACCCGAAGGTCGGGCTCATCGCGGGCGCCGCGGCGGGACTCGGCTTCGGCGTGTTCGAAGCGATGTGGGCGCTGAACCAGGCCTTTGCAGGCGGCTGGACCTGGGCCGCCGTCGAGACGGGCGGCTTTCTCGGCCTCGCTCCCGTCTGGGAGCGGTTCTACGCCGTCGCAGGCCACATCGCGTTCTCGGCGATTGCCGGCTACGGCCTCTCGCGCGAGCGTGGCTGGCTCTACTACCTCATCGCTGCGGGGTTGCACAGCCTCATGAACTACACGGTGGTCCTGCTGCAGGCGCAACTCATCTCCATCACGACGCTGGAAGTGCTCGCGGCGCTGGTGGCGGTCGGCGCCACCGTCTGGGCGCTCGTCTTGCGGCACACCGGCGAATCTGCGCCGTGGGCCGGACACGGCTACCGCAAACGCCTGCACCTCGGCAAGGAGCCGTCCGAGTACGCCAGGAAACCCTCCAAGTGACAGACGCATGGACGACATCCGCTACCGCCCGATAGGCGTGGTGCACTCTCCGCTTCGCGGAGAAGACCACATGCCGCCGCGCCCGGTGAAGGCACGCGGCATAGAGGCTGTCGTCGAGGTCTACCCGGAGTACGCCGACGGTCTGACCGACCTGGAAGGGTTCTCGCACATCGTCCTGCTGTGTCACCTGCACCTGAGCACGGGCTTCTCGCTCATCGTGAAGCCGCCATCCGACACGGTCACGCACGGCGTCTTCTCGACCCGTTCTCCCCGGCGGCCGAACCCCATCAGCCTCTCGGTCGTGAGGCTGCAACGCCGCGAGGGACGTAACCTGTATGTGGTCGACGCCGACCTTGTGGACGGGACGCCGGTGCTGGACATCAAGCCGTATTTCCCGGCTACCAACGCCGCCGACGACGTGAGAACAGGCTGGCGTGAGGGGAAGGGAGACTGACATGCGCCGTACGGAACCCGCCTGGGCATTTCGCCTCATGGCCCTCAGCTACAGGGTGAGAGACGCGCGACAGCCGCGTCAACCATTCCTCGACGAGGCCGGCATCGCACAGGGAGCAAACGTCCTCGATTTCGGCTGCGGTCCAGGCAGCTACACCGTGCCCGCCGCGCGCATGGTGGGACAGAGCGGCAACGTCTTCGCCCTCGATGTGCATCCCGAGGCCCTCAGGATAACCAGCGAACGGGCTTCAAAGGCCGGACTTAGCAACGTGCACATCATCCGCTCAGACTGCGGGACCGCACTGCCGGACGGCAGCGTTGACGTGGCGCTCCTTTACGACGTCTACCACGACCTGGAGGATCCCGGCGCAGTCCTCGCAGAACTCCACAGGGTACTGAAGCCCGCGGGCATACTCTCCTCGCATGACCATCATCTCAAGACTGAGCGATTGAGAGAGGCCATCGAGTCGAGCGGCCTCTTCCGAGTGACGCACCAGGGCACGCTGACCATAACGTGTGCACCCGAAAGGAAGACATCATGAGACCAGGAGCCGACATCGCCAGGCGCAGCGCCCTTCGATGGGAGATTGCGGGGTTCTTCTTCATCATCGCACTGGGCGCGGCCCTGCACTTCGTCTTCGACTGGTCGAGAGGCTTCCTTCTCCTGGCCCCCTTCGCAGCCGTCAACGAGAGCGTCTGGGAGCACCTGAAGCTCGCCTTCTGGCCGGCGCTGCTGTGGGCGGTCCTGGAGCAGGGCCCGCTGCACGGCAGGGTGAACAACTTCCGTCTCGCGAAGACAGCGGGCATCGCACTCATGCCGCTCGTTATCGTGGTGCTGTTCTACGGCTACACCTTCGTGCTGGGCCACCACCTGTTCAGCTTCGACATCGCCATATTCATCATCGCCGTGGGCGCGGGACAGTATGTGAGCTACCGCATCATGACGGCGGACGAGCGCAGCCCGTACCTGAACCGCATCGCGCCGCTGCTCATCATCGCGCTGGCGGTGCTGTTCATCGTGTTCACCTTCCTGCCGCCGGAGGCCGGGCTGTTCAGGGACGGCGCCACCGGAGCGGTCGGCATCCCTGGCTGAGGACGCTGCGCGATGGCCACGGCCGGCGCGGCGGCCCGGATTTGACAGCCCTCCCCTCCAACCATACTCTTGGGCATGAGACAACATGCCATAAGACGGGTATCGCTCTCGCTCTCCTTTGTTGTCCTGCTCATCGTCACCGGCAGCATTGGCGGAAGCACGCAACAGGCGGAAGCCGCGCCGGTTGACGGCGCCGACCTGCCTCCGGTGGAGATTCGAGAGTACGAGGGCCAGGACCTCTCCTCCATCAACGACTTCCACGAGAACTCCATCAAAGGCCCGCAGCACGTCGACGTGTCGCAGTACACGCTCCGCATCACGGGTCTCGTCGACAACGAGCTGTCGTACAGCTACGACGACGTCGTCAACGGCCACGATACGTACCGCAAGGTCGTCACTCTGTCCTGCGTGGAAGGCTGGGACGTCACGCTGCTGTGGGAGGGCGTGCTCGTGAAGGACCTGCTGAACGAGGCGGGGGTGCGGCCTGAGGCGAGCATCGTCATCTTCAAGGCGGTGGACGGCTACAGCACAACGCTTCCGATCGAGTACATCGTGGGCAACGACATCCTGCTGGCGCACCGCATGAACGGCGTCACGCTGCCGCCCGAGCGGGGCTTCCCATTCCAGCTCGTCGCCGAGAGCAAGTGGGGCTACAAGTGGATCAAGTGGGTGACTGAGATAGAGCTGTCGAACAACCCGGACATCAAGGGCTACTGGGAGTACTACGGCTACTCGCAGTCCGGGGACCTCGACAAGCCGACCTTTGACTAGCGGACATGAACGTTCGGGCGGTTTCGCGGGTAGTCCACTGGGCGCTGCTCGTCTTCGCGCTGCTGACAGTCGTGTCGGGGCTCGGCATAACCGAGTTCCGGACCGTCACCGAGCTGACGTTCGGGCTGCTGAACAAGGCGACGGCGAACCGCCTGCACCTCTGGTGCTGGATCCCGTTCGTCGTGCTGCTGGTTGCGCACGTGCTGCTGACCGCGCGGCCCGGCTGGTTCAGGCGCGGCCGCTAGCCGCGCCGGCCCGGGGCGAGGACGAAAGCCACGCCGCCAGAGGCCAGACCTGCGGCCTGAGGCCCTTGCGCGAGGGGAACTCCAGCGCATCGCCGTCGGTCATCAGTCGCACGCCAACGGGCTCGACAGTCAACTCGAGCGGCGCATCCGGCCGCCGTTCGTGCAGGATGTCGGCGAGCAGGATGGCCTTCTCAAGGCCGTCGCCCCGGCCGTAGTTCCAGACCTCGTCGGGCTGCGCCAGCCTGCCCTCCCCGTCGTAGATTGACTCGTCCGGCATCTCGGAAACGTGGGCAACCACCTCGGCGTCTGACATGTCGCGCGCACCGAGGATGCAGACCGGGTTGCGCTGCAGCGCAGCCAGCAGGAACGGCCAGGGGTCAGTCCGGTTGAGGTCCCGGAATGCGTAGAAGGAGAGATCGGCGACAGGGTTGCGCTCGCGGAGAGCCTCCAATCGCGCCTCGATCTGGTGGCGGCTCATGCCGACACGCAGACCGAGAGGCTCGCCACCGCTGACGAATCGCTTGGCAGACGCGTCGGGCAGCCGCGGCTCGACGTGGCAGAAGCGCGTGAGCGAATCGATGGCCTCCGCCGCGCGGGTGCAGTCGCTGCCCAGCTCGCGCTTGAGCCGCGCGAGATCACCGGCCTTCTCACAATCGAGCTGGTTGTCGCGGATGAACGCCTCGAAGTCGTTCAGCACTATCCTGCCCGGCAGCGGCGCCGGCTGGTACTCCTCCTCGTCGATATCGTCGAGCAGCTTGCTCCGCGTCGCATCGCTGAGGCGGCTCGCGCTGCCGTGCTCGTAGAAGAAGGCTCGCTCCGCCGGTATGTAGTGGTCGTCACCGTGGACCGGCCAGCGCACCTGAAAGCACGCCTGGACCTCACGGTTGTGGCGCAGGAAGTTAACGACTATCTCCTCGCTTATCTTCGTCTTGAGGTACGAGCGAAGGCGGCTGGTGAAGCGGGCGTACGCCTTCGGGTCGATGGTGGCCTCCTCGAATATGGCGTGTATCTGGCCGGACTCGTGCGCGACGATGGTGACGCGCTCGTTCTCCAGCGCCCGGCGGGCCTGGGCTGAGAGGGCGGTGCCGTTGAACCACATCGATTTGGTGAGCAGGCGCCGGTTGTTCGTGAGGATGCCGTCGTCCACATCCACGAAGTTCTGCGAGTGCAGCGGCGTGGCCATGAGGAAGATGTCGTCGGTGGGAATGCCTGCAACGATGAAGAGGGCGGCGGCATAGAGTGCCGCCAGGGAGACACACTCCCCTGCCCCGGTACCGTAGGCGCGCTTGTGCCTGAAGGCGTCCATCGCCTCGACTGTCTCCGTCTTCCAGTAGGGGATGACATCCCCCTCGTACTTGTCGAGGCCGAAATGCGTGCGTATGTCGATGCTGAAGTAGTACTTGTCTCCTTCGTAGCCGAACAGCGCGTTCGACTGCGCCAGCGTGGCCGCGTCGATGAAGTCGCTGAAGCGGCTGATCTCCCGCTGCTTCGTCGTCAGCCCCCAGGTATCAAGGTCCAGGTTGAAGACGTAGTGGTCCATGATGTACTGCTTCAGACGGCTGATGCGGCGGTAGGGCTTCATCTTCTCGATGCCGGCGAACCACGGGTCCTCACGCCAGCGCCAGATGCGCGGTGACATCAGGTTGGCCAGGAAGAGGCTGTACATCAACTCGGGGAAGATGAAGACCTCCATGTCGGACAGCGTCACGGCTGAGGACCGCATCTCGAGCTCTCTTGACACCGGCATGTGCTCTCCTGAACGGACGTATTAGGGCGCCATGAGACTATAGGAGCCGAGCGTGCCGGGCGTCAACCCGTACGAAGCGAGACGGAGTACGGCGGGCGCGGTTGCCGGGTTCGATGCGAAGATGGACGAGCGGAGGGTTCAGTCAGGGCGAAAAGAAGCCCCAAGTGACCTCACAGTTAGCGGGATCTCGGCTTGGTTCCTTTCGGGCCGCGGTCTTCAACGTCCCTCGACCCGGAGGCCTTCGGGACTCCTTCAACCGCCACCCTGAGGGTATCCAGCCCCTCTATCCCCTGCCTGGTTACTTGGGGCAACAGTCACCATAACAGGGCAACCACCCTCTGTCAACCCCAGTCCAGCTTCGGGAGGGATAATCGTATGCGATTTTCCCCGGTCGGCACTACCGCGGTGCGGAGCAACGACGAAACCAGGTTACTGCCGCTCCGGCAACGCCGACTATGAAGGCGAGAGGACAGACGACCGCAGCGACGATGAAGAAGAGCGGTTCCTCGACATCCGGCTTCCCCAGCACCTGGCCGGCAAACCGGGCAACGCCGTTATGCAGCGCGACGGAGAGCAGGAACAGAACGAGCGAGCCGCCGGCCATCATGACGAATACGCGGAGGCGGCCGGAGAGCCGCTTCCAGGCGAGCCACAGGAGAGCGAGGCCGATGACGAGCGTCACGGGCCACAGGTCGATAGCCGTGCCGAAAACCTCAGACACGCGCACACCTCCTCAGATGCGGGTGGGGACACCGCAATTCAAGCGCAGGAGGACGGGCAAAAGCAATAGCCACTACGGCGAGTTGCCCCCCTACGACTTGTGCGCGCGGCCGAGCCCGGAGAGTCCGGCCATCACGGCCACGAACAACGCCAGCTTGAAGGACGTCAGCCACGAAATCGACCCGGCAACGAGTCCCTGCGCGACTGCGCCGGGGAGCAGGTCGGGAACGGTCCACGCCCAGAGCAGCTTGATGAGCAGCAGCGCAACCACCAGCACTACGGCCACGAGGGCAAGGATGCCGGGCCAGAGCACGAGCCACCATACAGCCTTCATGAGACACCTCCTCGATGCAGAAGGCGGCGGGGGACTCCCGCCGCCAGTACTGTTCCGTCCGAATCCGTCGCCATGCTAGGGGCAGTAGAGGTACTTCTGGATGAGGCGAGACATCTCCTCGTGATTGCCCTTGACGCGCTCCACGAGGCCTTCGTCGGCATAGCTTTTCAGCTTTGCGGCGGTAGCATCAATGACGGCCGGAGGGAAGACACCCTCGGCCTCATACATCGCCCGCTGGTCGAGCAGTCTGACCGCCGACTCGGCGCACGAGGCCGGCAGGTGCGGCAGGGCTTCGCGCACCGCCGCCTGGTCCTCCTTGAAGATGTTCACACCCACGTATTGCTTCTTCGCGATCTCGAGCGCGTGCTCCATGCCCAGCCCGAGACGGGCCCCCACGGCAAGCGCGGCAAGCAGGAGGTAGGCCTGGGCCGAGCCATCCGGGCAGCGGATCTCGACCGTCTGGCTTCCGCCCTCGGGCAAACGCTCCGCCGACTGTTGCGGGTTCGCGTTGCGCGCCATGTCCCCTATCTGTTGCCAGCCAAGCGGGACACGTATGAGCGCCGACCGGTTGCGATCGCCCCAGCAGATGTGCGTCGGCGCCTCCTGATGCGGCACCAGGCGCATGTACGAGGTCGGGATGGTATTGCCGAACGCCGTCAGTGAAGGCGCAAGCGTGAGGTAGCCGGCGATGACCTGACGAGCCGTGTCGCTCAGCTCTCCATTCAACGTCATGGCGTTCCTGCCATCGCGCATGAGCCGCGTGTGTACATGCATGCCGCTGCCGGCGTGTCCCGGCAGGATCTTGGGCGCGAACGTCACAGCCACTCCCTCCCGGTTGCCAACCATGCGCAGCATCCACATGGCGATAACGAGATGGTCCGCCGCCTCGTCGATGGGCGCCAGCGCGAGTTCAATCTCGTGCTGCTCCATTACATTGCCATCCTCGCAGATGCTGCCGACCTCCGAGTGGCCGTACTTCACCTTCACACCGGCGCCCGCAAGTATCTGCATCACCTGATTGCGCAGGTACTCTCCACGGGAGAACGGGGACGACTCGTGATAGCCGCGCTGAGGGTTCAGCGGGTAGAGGGTTCGCTCGGGGAAGACCACGTAGTACTCGAGCTCACCGAGAGCGTCGAGCGTGAAGCCGGTCTCCCTCTTCAGGACCTCCTGCGCACGGAGGACGATGTTCTCGGGCGCGACCGCAAGCGGCTCTCCACGTCCCGTGTAGTAGCTGCAGAGGATATCGAGCGACGGATACGGGGTGAACGGGTTGAGGAACGCGGTCTTGTATCTCGGGATGAGGTAGAGATCGCTGGACGACGTGTCAACGTAGGGCAGCAGACTCGAGCCATCGACCCGCTCGCCCTCGGCCAGCAGCCGGTCGACCTGGCCCTTGCTCTGGACGACGAAGCTCAGTGTCTTCAGGCGTCCTTCACCGCCCACGTGGCGGAACTGTACGAACTGGATCTCCTTCTCCCGGATGTACCGTACAAGATCCTCTCGTGTGATCTCGGACGGGGCTCGATCAAGGTACCGTGCAACTCCGTGTTCGCTCTGTTCGGTCGATTGCGACATCGTCTTTCAGCACCTCCATTGGCTGCCACCATGCCGTGCCCTGGCCGAACCGGCAGTATTGCCGTCCGCGGAGCCGACTTAGCGGCAACTTCACAGACTCTTTGCCGCACCATTCTACATCGGACACCGTCCCCGACGGCAGTGGCATCCGGAGCAACCGGCAACACACGCGGCTCGGCCACCCGTCGAGTGGAGCCGTGGACCAGCGCCTTTGCACAACCTGTTGAGAGGTGGCACGATGATGCGTCAGCCGGCCGGAGCGTCGCTCCGCGCCGCGGGAAGTAAGGAGGAAAGCACGAATGAAGGCCATCGGCATCGTCGGCAGCCCGCGCAAGGGCGGCAACTGCGAGTTCCTCACCAATCATGCTCTCAAGTCCATCGCGGAGGAGGGCATCGAGACCGAGCTCATCACGCTGGCAGGACTGAACATCGGCCACTGCACCGGCTGCTACGCGTGCCAGAAGGACGACCATCGCTGCGTCGTCGACGACGATGCGTGGCCCATCTACGACAAGATGCTGAAGGCTGACGGCATCATCCTCGCCACACCGGTGTACTTCGGCTCGGCCACCTCGCTTATGAAGGCCTTCATGGACCGCACCGGCATGGTGGCCCGGTACAGCGGCGATGCTCTGAAGGGCAAGGTCGGCGGCCCCATCGTGGTGGCGCGACGGGGTGGCGTGAACTTCACCTACGCCCAGATGAACTTCTGGTTCCAGTTGCTTCAGTTCTACATGACGGGCGCCAGCTACTGGAACATCGCCTTCGGCCGCACCAAGGGCGAGGTGGCCCAGGACAAGGAAGGCGTCGACACCGTCTGGAACTTCGGCAAGAACATGGCACAGCTCATGAAGGCCGTGCGGAAGTAGAACCACCCAACGGGGGAGCCGCCAACCTCGCGGCTCTCCCGCCTGTCGCGCACGAGAATCGCGCGGGCGACACGCAAACGCCCCACTTCCCGTCTGCTACTTCGAGCCGCTGCTGCTCTTCGGAAGGTGCGGGATGAGCCAGGAGAGGAAGGAGTCCTCGCTCCGGGTCTGCATGAGCAGACGACCCGGGCCGGTGAACGTGCAGACCAGCCCTTCACCGCTGAACAGCGTCGACTTCACGCCGCCGATCGCATGCACCTTGTAGCTGACGGACTCGTCGAAGGCGACCATGTGGCCATTATCGAGCGTGTACGTCTGACCTGCCGCGAGCTGCACTTCGTGGATGGCGCCGTAGCTCGAGAGCAGCAGTGTGCCCTGTCCGGAGGCCTTGAGCAGGAAGAGCCCCTCCTTGGAGAAGAACCCCTTGGCGCCGGACCATTTCGTATCGACGCTGACGCCCGGAGAGGAGGCGAGGTACGAGGTCGACTGCACGAACATCGTGCCGCCGGACAGCTCCAGTCCACGGATGTCGCCGGGAAGCGGCGGGGCGAACGTCACCTCGCCGGGCGCGGTTGCCCTGAAGGTGTTGATGAAGAAGCTCTCTCCGCCGAGCACGCTGCGCTTCAACCCGGACAGCAGCCCTCCCTTCACGCTCGTCTCCATCTCGATGCCGGACGACATGGAGACCATCGCGCCGGACTCGGCGAGCATCGCCTCGCCGGCCTGGAGTTGCACGCGGGCAAGGGAATACGAGGGACCATACAGAATCTCGAAGTTCAAGCCAGTCTCCTTTCGATGGATGGTGCGCCGCCCTAGTGGGGGACGACGTGACGAACCAGCCGCACCTGCTGGGCCGGGGGCACGGACGAGAAGGCCTCGATGGCCCGGATAGCCTCGACCGGAGCGCGGGACTCGGCCCCCGCCTGGTCGAGAGCGTCGACGACCGGAGTGAGCGCATCACGCAGGTCGAAGTCGGTCCACGCGGGATGATGCTCGACGTGGTACGCGGCGTGCAGGTCGCGGCCGGCGAAGTGCGAAAGCACATGGCGGCAGCCTTCGCGCAGCCATGCCGAGTCGGCCTTTGCCATGAGCGCCTGCAGCACGGGCGGCACGGCGACCCGGCCGATGCCGATGAGTCCCTCGGCAACTACCCAGCGGACCTCGAATGCGCGGTCGCCGAGCGCCTGTACGAGCCCGTCGACGGCACGGCGGTCGGCGATGACGGCAAGGCACATCGCAGCCTCGTACCGGACGCGACTGCGCCTGTGCTTCAGCGCCTCGAGCAGAGGCTCGACAGCTTTCGGTCCCATGGCGATGAGCGCCCTGCGGGCGCGCTCGCGCACGATGCCATCGCGGTCGTTCAACTGGCCTATGAGCCCGTCGGACGTCGTTGCGCACACCGGCGCCGGCGAGGGCGACTCTTCACGTCTCCCGAAAAGCGAGCCGAGGAACTTCACTTCATCTCCCCGGCGGCGGGACCCGCAGCCATCCCGCCTGCCACTCCCATAGTATCGCAGATTGTTGGGCTGCGCGGTCCCGCCGGCGGCGTGACGTCGCGACCATGGTGGACCGTGAAAGTCGAACGTGCTAGCATAGCCTCACGCTGGCAACAGCGGCGACACCGGACATGAGTAGAGTCGACATCTACAAAGGCTGGTGCAAGAAATGCGGCATCTGCGTCGCATTCTGTCCCCGCAGTGTTCTCTCCATCGGTGACGACGGTTTCCCCACCGCCACAAACCCCGAGGCGTGCACCGGCTGCCGCTGGTGCGAGTATCGCTGCCCCGATTTCGCTATCGTGGTGCACAAAGATGAGCAAACGGCCTCAGGCACAGATGCAGACAACGGGTGAGCGCGTGCTGCTCCAGGGCAGCGAGGCGTGCGTCAGGGGCGCGCTGGCCGCCGGCTGCCGCTTCTACGCCGGCTATCCCATCACACCAGCCACCGAGATAATGGAGCAGATGTCACGGGCTATGCCGAAGGCTGGAGGCGTCTTCATCCAGATGGAGGACGAGATTGCCAGCCTGGGCGCCGTCATCGGCGCCTCGCTGGGCGGGCTCAAGGCGATGACCGCGACGAGCGGCCCCGGATTCTCTCTCATGCAGGAGCACATCAGCTTCGCCGCCATGGCGGAGGTCCCGTGCGTCATCGTGGACGTCATGCGTGGCGGCCCGAGCACAGGGCTGCCGACGCGGCCCTCGCAGAGCGACGTGATGCAGACACGGTGGGGTGCGCACGGAGACCATCCGATACTGGTGGTGGCGCCGTCTTCCGCGTATGAGTTCTTCGACCTCACCGTCAAGGCGTTCAACCTCGCCGAACGCTACCGCAGCCCGGTCATCGTGATGGCCGACGAGATCGTCGCCCACACGAGGGAGAGCGTCGTGCTGCCTTCGCTCGAGACCCTCGAGATAGAGGACCGGCCGAAGCCGACGATGCCGCCGGAATGGTACTCGCCGTACCGCGACCCGGGCACCGGCATTCCGCCGATGGCCGCCTTCGGCGAAGGCTACCGCTTCCACGTCACCGGGCTGACGCACGACATCAACGGTTACCCCACCGAACGCCAGGACGAGACCGAGGAGCTGATGACGCGGCTCTTCAACAAGATATCGAAAGACTTCCACCTGCTGCAGTGGTACGACTCGTACTACGAGGAGGGCGCGGAGGTCACGGTAATCGCCTACGGCTCGGTGGCGCGCTCGGCTCTCAAGGCAGTGAAGATGGCGCGCGAGAAGAACCTGCCGGTCGGCCTGCTCAAGCTGAAGATGATATGGCCGTTCATGCGCCGCACCGTGATGCGCTACCTCTCGTCGTCGCGCGCCGTCATCGTGCCGGAGATGAACATGGGGCAGCTCTCGCGCGAGGTGAAGCGCGTCAACCAGGGAACATGCCAGATACGGACCCTCAACCGCATCGACGGCGCCATCATCTCGCCGGCGCAGATACTGGCATCAATCGAGGAGGCGCTGGCATGAGCGACGAGCAACACCTCATCCACCGCTACCTGCGCTCCTCGAAGCGGTTCCCCCACGTCTGGTGCCCCGGGTGCGGCATCGGCATCGTGCTGGGCGCACTGGTGCGCGCCATCGACGCCAGCGGCTGCAGCAAGAACGACATCGTGCTCATCTCCGGCATCGGCTGCTCCGGACGTCTGCCGGTGTACCTCGACTTCAACACGCTGCACACGACGCACGGACGGGCGCTTACCTTCGCCACCGGGATAAAGCTGGCGAAACCGAACCTGAAGGTTATCGCCGTCATGGGCGATGGCGACGCCGCCTCCATCGGCGGCAACCACCTCATCCACTCCGCGCGGCGGAACATCGACATCACGGCCATCATCATCAACAACCAGATATACGGCATGACCGGCGGGCAGGCGTCGCCGACGACGCCGTTCGGCCTGCACACCGCATCGTCGCCCTTCGGCCACCTCGAGCATCCCTTCGACATCTCGAAACTGGTGGAGGCGGCCGGTGCGCCCTTCGTGGCGCGCTCCACCGTGTATCACGCCAGGGTGCTCGAGAAGCTCATCGGCAGGGCGATAGAGAAGAAGGGATTCTCCGTGGTGGAGGTCATCTCGCCGTGCGTGACGCACTACGGCAAGATGACCGGCATGAACTCCCCGGTCGAGATGATGCAGTGGCAGCGGGACAACGCCATCACCGTGGAGAAGGCGCGCGAGATGCCCGTCGACGAGGTGAAGAACAAGATCGTCACGGGTGTGCTCGTCGACATCGAGAAGCCGACCTTCCACGAGGAGCACGCACGCCTGCTGCGCGAGGTGAGGTAAGAAGATGCGCTACGAGATGCGTCTTGCCGGCTCGGGAGGACAGGGGCTGGTGCTCGCGGGCATCGTGCTGGCGGAGGCAGGGCTCACGGACGGCAACTACGTCGTCCACTCCCAGAACTACGGACCCGAGGCGCGCGGCGGGAACTCGGTCTCGGAGATCATCTTCTCGGACGAGGAGATCGACTACCCCAGAGCGCTCGGACTCGACCTGCTCGTGGCATTGAACCAGCGCTCGTGCAGCGATAGCTTGCCGGATATGAAGGCAGATGGAGTCGTCATCGTCGACTCTGTGCCGGTGAAGAAGGTCCTCTGGGGCAGGGTGTTGCGCGTGCCGCTGCAGCGGGAAGCCGACCACGCCTTCCAGGACCCCAGAGTGGTCAACATGCTCGCACTCGGCGTGCTGACGCCCTTCTGTCCGCCGGTGAGCGAGGCTTCACTCGTGAAATCGATTACCCGGCGTATGCCACCCGCATCGCTCGAGCTTAGCCTGAAGGCGTATCACGCCGGCGTAGCCCGCGGACGGGAGCTGCAGGGCGGGCCGGCCTTCCACGAGTTCGAGGACGCAATAGAGGTCTGACCTCGCCAGCCGGCCGCTACCGCCTGGAGAAGGCGGCTCGTCCTCCGGCATCCGGCATCCGGCCTCCCGACTAACCCCCAGCCATCCTCGACGGCAGCCACAGCGCCAGTTCCGGGAACACGTTCAGCAGCAGCACTCCCAGCGACCTGGTCGCCCGGGATGTACGGTCGCCCTCACAAACGACTCCCTCAAACGACGATGAGCCTAGCCGTAGTCTGCACGCGGCTCATCGACCATTTGTGCATCATCGGCACACTGTGCGGCGCAGGAACGCAGCGGCGGCGTCTGCGCATTAGAGCGGTAACCCGGGTTGGTGACCGCAAAGGCAAGGGCGGAAAATGCGACAAGATGGGACAGGATAAACGAAGCCGGAGATGGCAGGGCGTCCTACGGACAAAAGAAACCCCAAGCAACCTTACCGGGCGGGTCAGCACCGGTCCCGATGGGCTTTCGCCGTGCCCGACTCCATCATATGACTACAACGGAGCCGTTTCAGCTATTGCCTGCCGGGCTTTCGGCCTTTCCCCTGAGCTCGATTGCTTGGGGTATGTCTCACCTTACCAGAACAAGGCTGGTCTGTCAAGCCTGCGCTACGATCGGTTCTACACTCGCAAGTGTGATGGGGGCGGGGAAGTTGAAAGCACCTGCCT
>CAZLPP010000020.1:13954-31280 GCA_964561465.1 uncultured Dehalococcoidales bacterium | reverse complement strand
CTGATGAAGATCAACTCGGACGACTTCATCGACAACGGCTTCACCCGGAAGGAGATGGTCGAGGTTGCGAAGATGCTCGAGAAGGAGGGCCTCACCGCGATGGAGACGAGCGGCGGTACCCCCTTCAGTCCGCCGAACCGCAACTTCTCACGCCCCGGCATCCAGCCCCCGGAGGAGGAGGTCTACTACCTCGATGCGGCCAGGATGTACAAGGACGCGGTCTCGATCCCGCTGGTGCTGGTCGGCGGCATCCGCACCTACGCCGTGGCGCGCGATCTCGTTGAGAAGGGCATCGCCGACTTCATCGCACTGAGCCGGCCGCTCATCCGCGAGCCACACCTGGTGAAGCGGTGGCGCGAGGGCGATACCGCGACGGCCACCTGCATCCACTGCAACCAGTGCTTCGCCCCGGCCCGCTCCGGCGAGGGCATGTACTGCGTCGCGGAGCGCAAGCAGAAGGAGAAAGAGCAGCAGAAGCGCAAGGACGCCTGAGCGGCATCGTTGGTCATCCCTTCGAAGCCGAAACAGAGAGAGGGGACGCTCTCAAGCGTCCCCTCTCCGTTTTTCGACGGGCTACTCCCCTAGTACGGGTAGAAGATGAAGAAGAGCAGGCACAACCCGAAGAGCACCCACGCAGCCGGGTGGATGCCCTTCGCCTTGCCGGCGAATATCTTGCAGAGCGGATAGAGCACGAACCCGCCGCAGAGACCCACACCGATGTTGTACGTGAAGCTCATCAGCGCGATGACGCCGAAGGCCGGGATGACCTCGGAGTAGTCTGAGAAGTCTATCCTCGTGATGGGGCTCACCATCAGGAGCCCGACGATGATGAGCGCCGGGGCCGTCGCCGCCATCGGGATGGCCGAGAAGAACGGGGCGAAGAACAGGCCGAGCAGGAAGAGGAGCCCGACGACCACGGCGACCAGACCCGTCTTGCCGCCCTCTTCGACGCCCGCCGCCGACTCGATGAAGGTACCGGTCGTGGTCGTGCCCAGCAGGGCGCCGGCCACGGTCGCTACCGCATCGGCCAGCATCGGCTTCTCGATGCCCGGCAGGTTGCCGTCCTTGTCAAGGAGGTTCGCCCGCGCGGAGACGCCGATGAGGGTGCCGATGGTGTCCAGGAAGTCCATGGTGAACATGGTCAGGATGACGGCGAAGAAGCCCCAGGTGAGCGCACCGAAGATGTCGAGCTGCAGGAACACGGGCGCCAGGCTCGGGGGCAGTGAGACTATCTGCGCCGGCATCTGGCCCACGCCGATGATGAAGCCGATGAGCGCCGTGATGACGATGCCAAGCAGCAGCGAGCCCTTCACACGCCTGATGAGGAAGAAGGCGATGAGCAACGTGCCGAAAACGGCCAGAAGGACGGCCTTGCTGGTCATGTCGCCCACGTGCACCGGCGCTCCCGGAGCGCCCAGGACGACGATGTTCGCGTCAACGAGGCCGATGAAGGTGATGAACAGGCCGATGCCCGCCGCGAAGCTGGCCTTCAGGTTCATCGGGATGGCGCGACTCATCATCGCGCGAGCGCCGCTCAGCGTCAGGATGATGAAGAGCACACCGCCGATGAAGACGGCGCCCAGCGCGGTCTGCCAGGAGTAGCCGAGCACGCCGACTACTGTGTAGGCCACGAAGGCGTTCTCACCCATGTAGGGCGCGATGGCGAACGGCCGCTTCGCGTAGAAGCCCATGATGAGGGTGCCGAACGCTGCCGAGAGGATGGTCGCCACCATGGAGGGGCCGAAGGGGATGCCTGCCGCCTCGAGGATGGCGGGGTTGACGACGATGATGTAGGCCATCGTCACGAAGGTGGTCAACCCGGCGAGAATCTCGGTGCGGACTGTGGAGCCCTGTTTCGAGATGCCGAAGTACCGGTCGAGGAATGGCTGCGACATACCGAACCCTCCTTTCCAGCAACTGGGGATGAATCGAGTCTACCATGGGGGCGTGGACTTGAATAGATGCCGCCGCGCCGAGGGCGGACCGGCGCGCCTACGGCGCTGTCAGCCCTGCTCCGGCACGATGAACGAGAGGGCGCAGGGTATGACCTTCAGCTCGACCGGCGTGAAGGCCACGGCGTCGCCGTCGGCCTGCACCGGTATGGCTTCCTCGCAGTCGATGGTGACCGAGCGTGCGCTGGCCAGGTGCCGTACCGCGGCGCGCTGCTTCCTGACCAGCAGGACGTCGAGCACGGCGTTGCCCAGCTCGCGCGGCGTGGCTTTAGTGACATAACACACCTCGGCGCGCCCGTCGTCCAGTCGAGCGTCGGACGTGCGGTAGCGCGGCGTCCACAGCGCGCCGGCGTTGTCGATGAACAGCTCTGCCGCCTCGATACGGTGCATGCTCCCGTCCGCCTCGACGCTGAAGCGCCTGGTCTTCGCCTTCCGCATGCTGCGCGCGACGGCGAAGACGTAGGCGAGCAGCTTGAAGTACGACTTCTCGGCGGTGCGAAGGTCCGAGATGGAGAAGGACGACAGTCCCGCCGAGGCATTGAGGAAGAAGAGCCGTTCGCCTGCGGCCAGCGCGTCGATGCATCGCGTCCGCCGGGAGGTCAGCAGGAGTTCAAGCGCGCGCCGTGTGCCGAGTGGTATTCTGAGAAGCTGTGCCAGCATGTTCGTCGTGCCGACAGGCACGATGCCGAGACGGCAGTCCCTGTGGTGCAGCAGGCTTGCCACCAGCGAGACGGTGCCGTCGCCCCCGACAATCACGAAGTCCCGGTAGCCCTCGTCGTACGCTCGCGCTAACTCCTGCGTGAGCGTTTCGGTGTCGCGCAGGTAGTGCACCTCCCCGCTGATCCCCTCGGTCGTCAGGAACTCACCGAGGCGAAGCTGGACGACCCACTTGAAGTAGTTGCCGGAGCGCCGGTTCACCACGAAGAAGAAGCGCCTGCGTCCGTGCGGCGCTGCCGCCGGGCGCACGCCGGACTGTGGCTCTGCCTTTGATGCGAGCGTTGTCATCTCTTTTGATTCGTGCTTTCGGTTACCCTCTGGTATGATAGCAACTCCGCCGTCCTGCAGCTTCATGAACGCGCATCCGTCACCCCCTTCCGCAATACGCCGGGTCTTCTACGGTCACTGGATAGTCGCCGTTACGTTCCTCTGCCTGACGGTGGCCATGGGCTGCGGCTCCTTCGTCTATAGCCTGTTCGTTCCGCCGCTGCAGGAGTCGATGTCGTGGACCCGCGGCCAGATCATGGCCGGGTACACCGTCTTCTTCGTGACGATGGGAATCGTGTCTCCGCTGGTGGGGCGCATCGTCGACCTGCAGGGCGCGCGCCGGGTCATGCCCCTGGGGGCGCTCGTCATGGGCCTGGGCTTCGCCCTCATCAGTGCGATGCAGCACTTGTACGTGCTCTATGCGGGATACGTGCTGGTCGGCATGGGCGCCGCAGGGTTCGGCTCCGTGCCGTGCAGTGCAGTTGTCTCAAACTGGTTCAGGAAGAGCCGGGGGACGGCCATCGGGCTGATGTCGTCCGGCATCGGCGCTGGTGGCGTGGTGATGCCTCCGGTGGTGGACCACTTTCTGCAGACCTCCGGATGGCGGGGCGCCTACCTCGCGCTCGCCGTCATCGTCTGGGTGTCCGTGATACCCCTGGCGCTGCTCGTCGTCCGCACGAAGCCGTCCGACCTGGGTCTCTACCCTGACGGCGTGGCGCAGCCACCCGCTGACGCGTCCGCGCCCCGCGGCTCGTCCGCCGGGGGCATGCCTTTGAAAACGGCCATCGCCACTTCCGCCTTCTGGCTCATCGCCATGTCGTTCGTCTTGAGCGCGTTCGGGCGGATGGGTGCGCTGCAGTCGCAGGGACCCAACCTCATCGACCTCGGCTTCCCGGCGGCGACCGCTGCCCTGGCGCTGAGCATCATCGGCTTCGGCAGCGGCGTCGGCAAGTTCATCTTCGGGTGGCTGTGCGACCGCACGTCGCTGAAGGCGGCCGGCGCCATCGGCATGGCGCTGCAGTGTGCCGGCGTCGTGGTCATGCTCACGGTGACTGCCGCATCTCCCGCCATCGTCGTATGGACGTACTCCATACTTCTGGGCCTCGGCGCCGGGAGCTGGTTGCCGATCGTCTCCATGCTGACGAGCGGCAGCTTCGGGCTGAGGTACTATGGCTCGATATACGGGCTGATCAGCCTCATGCTCAACATCGGCACGGCGGCAGGTCCGCTCGTGGCCGGGCTCATGTTCGATGCGATGGGCACCTACCGCTCAGCCTTCATGGTCTGTGCGGTGCTCTGCGCCGCGGCTGTGCCGATGGTGCTGCTGGTCAGACGTCCCGGCGGACCGCACGCCCGGCAGGAGTAGTCCGTCTGCGCCGGAATCCCCGGCGCGCCGTTCATCCCTCCAGCAGGACCTTGAAGACTATCTTGACGACCTGGGCCGGGCTGCTCCAGTGCACCTGCGGCATGTGGGCATCCTCGGGGAAGAGAACGACGAACTCGCCGGCGCCCATCTTGAGCTCCGTGTACTCGGCCGGCGTGCTGAAGAACATGATGTCTTTCACTTCGTCGTACGGGCTCGTCACCTCGAGCCCCTGAACCTGCCGGTAGCCCATCACCTCTCGACCGGACAGCACCACCTGGATGTCGGCGTACTTGCGGTGCGACTCGAACCGACGCTCGACGGCCGGCTTCGTCATATAGCGCTGCACCATGTAGTACAGCTTCTTGCCGTCCACCTCGTAGGTTCCCGCATCCTTTGCCCCGAGGTTGCCGGTCCTGAGCAACTCGAAGGACTCCGCGAACCGTTTGCCCAGGGCGGCGTACCGGGCTGCGTTCTCAACCTTGTCGAGCACCATGTCTCCACTCCTCAACCTGCATCGTGACGATGGCCCCGCGACCCTCGGCACGTGTCGCCACGCTACCATGGGGCAGGGTGCAAGTCAACAGACGCGGCGCCGCTGCGTGTCATAAAGACGGGGCGAGTTGAAGATACCTGGCTTCCTCTGTAGCTCTGAGCGAGCGACGATTCAAAGGAGCGTGGTGAAGCCGGTGCGCAATGATTCCATCACCGTACTTCTGGGGCTTCCCGAGTCGCGCGTCAGAGACAAAGAGAAGATGGGCTGGTGCATCGGCGTGCGGGTGGTCCTTCCGTCCTGACAGTGCGACGGACTATACTAGGTCACTTGTGGCGCCGGCGACCCGGCGTGGTCCGTGGCGCCGTCCGGCAGGGCATGATGTGAATACTCCCCCTGTGCTGCTGATCCACGGTATGTGGGCCGACCGGGCCCACTGGAATCGGTACCGGCGCTTCTTCGAACACGCCGGGTACGACACCTTCGCTGTCACGCTGCGGTATCACAGCGTGCCTCAGAATCTGGCCGGCCTCGCTCGCATGGGACTCATGGACTATGTCGATCAGGTGCGGGCGCAGGTTGCCAGACTCACGCAACCGCCTGTCGTCATCGGTCACAGCATGGGCGGCCTCGTGGCGCAGAAGCTGGCGGAACTCGAACCTCTTCGCGCGCTGGTGCTCATCAGTCCCTGCGCGCCCGGCGGCGTGTGGTGCATCACGCCGTCGGTCGTCGGCTGCGCTGGCGGCAACCTCCTGGACGCGATGCTGAGACGCCCTTTCATCATACCGCCGCGCTGTGCCCGTTACGGCCTGATGAACACCCTGTCTGCACGCGAGCAGACCGTCATCCAGCAGTCGTTCCTGCACGAGTCCGGCAGGGTGCTCTGGCAGATACTGGTCGGAGCGTTGAGGGTGGACGAGCGCAACGTTCGTTGCCCGGTGCTGGTGCTGGTGGGCTCGGAGGACCACGCCACGCCACCGGTGGTGGCGAGACGCATTGCGCGCAAATACGGTGCCGACTTCCGGGTGTACCCGGGGCGCTGCCACTTCCTCAGTGCGGCAAGCGACGTGATGCAGGACGTGGGGCAATGGGTCGAAGAGAAGGTGCGGCAGTGAACGGACCTTCCGGCCTCGGGAGCCGCCTGTCCCGGCTTCGAGAGTTGTTCCCGGGGCTGGTGGTCCTCTTCGCACTTGCGCATCTCTCGCACCACCTGGTCACGGCGCTGCCGGTTCCGCTGCTTCCGTTCATCCGGGATGAGTTCGGGCTGGACTACACGCGCGCCGCGCTCGTGGTCTCCGCCTTCTCGATACCCTACGGGCTGGCGCAGCTTCCGGCCGGCTGGCTGGCCGACCGGTTCGGCGCGCGGCGGCTGATCCTGCTGGGTATCAGCGGCGTTTCGGTGGCGGGCCTGGCGGTCGGCCTGTCCACGCAGTACGTCGCCATGCTCGTCGCGCTGGGCGTGATGGGAGCGCTCGGCGGCGGCTATCACCCGGCGGCGCCGCCTCTCATCTCGGCGGTGACCGAACCGTCCCGGCGCGGTCGCGCCCTCGGCGTGCACATGATAGGCGGCAGCGCCAGCTACTTTCTGGCGCCGCTTGTTGCCGCCGCGCTGGCCGCCGTCTGGGGCTGGCGCATGCCCTTTGTCGCCCTGGCCATACCTTCCATCATCTACGGCGTTGTCTTCTTCGTCATCCTCGGCCGCCGGGAGCGCTCGGCGGCGGCGCAAGCCACAGTGTCGAAGGCGACTGTCGTGCGCTCGGGCGGACGCGTCGACTGGCTCAGCATGGGGGCCTTCCTGGTCCTCACCGGTATCTCGGCTGCGACCGTGCTTTCCGCCGTCTCCTTCATCCCCCTGTACCTCGTGGACGTCTTCGGGTATTCGGAGCCGGCCGCAGCCCTGCCGGTTGCGCTGTTCTACTCCACGGGTCTCTGGGCTGCGGTGACCGGCGGGTGGCTGTCCGACCGCATCGGCAGCGTTCGTGTGGTCGGAGGCTTCGCCGTGCTGTCTGCCCCCGTGGTGGCCGTTCTGAGCCTGGTTGGCTCGGATGTCGGGGTGGTGGCGCTGCTGCTGCTCCTCGGCATCGGCATGTATGCTCGCGCACCTGCTTCAGAGGCGTACATAGTCGGGCGGACGCTGGCGGGGCAGCGGTCCACCGTCCTGGGGTTGTACTACTTTGGCTCGATGGAAGGCAGCGGTGTGCTCGCGCCCATATTCGGCTACCTCATCGACCGCTTCGGGTTCCCCGTGGCCTTCGGCGCGGGAGGGCTCGTTCTGCTCGTCGTGGCCGTCGCCTGCGTGCTTGTCCTCTGGCGTGGCGGCGCAGGGAACTGACGAAGAGGGACGGGACACGGCCGCCAACGACGGTGGATTGAATTGCGGCGTACGAGTGCGTCGGGAGCTGCAGCAGCGCTCAACACGCAAAAGGAACTGGGCGGCTGGTACGGAGTGCGGGCCGGGACGCGCCGCCGGTCACCACTTGACTTCGTACGGGCCGAGCATGAAGTCGATGTCTTGCTGCAAGGCAACAAGGACGTCCGCCCCGACGGGGGCCTCCTCGAGGTCGAGCGAGAGGCGGACATCGCCCCCCGCCGAGCCCAGCACGTGGAGGCTGCCGCACTCCGCGCCGCTCGCGTTGCGGATGGGGACCGTCACGCGCGACTGCGTCGCACCGCTCTGAATCGAGTACGTCTGGAGCTTCGCGGCCGTCGCATCCAGCCCGTGGCGGGCGAGGAGGTCCCGTACCTCGTCATACACCATCTCGGGATTGAGTCCGCGATAGGTCTTTCTCACTCGTGCAGCCATACGTCACTCCCTGTTGAAGCATTATAGCACTGGCCCGAAACCGTGCCGGAGCCGTCCCATGCTGGTATACTATCGACTACGACGATGAAAGACGACCTGATGGAGATCCTCGTCTGCCCCGTGTGCAAGGGCACGCTGCAGCTCTCGGTCACCGAACGTGACGAGCATGAGATCGTGACCGGTTCGCTGTACTGCAAGGCGTGCGACTTCACGTACCCCATCACGGAGACCATCCCCAACCTGCTCCCGCCCGAGATGCAGTCCTAGGGACGGTAGACCACACCCGCGGTGGGCGACTCCCACACCTCGACTGCTCCCAGCTTCACCGGGGTCGTGCTGAACCCCGGCTCGAGTCGCGCATAGAGCCACGACGCGATGTTCTCGCTCGATGGCGCCGTCGACGTGAAATCGGGCAACTCATTCAGGCAGTTGTGGTCGAGAACGGTGAGCGCCTCGCGCAGCAGCCGTTTCATCTCGGCAAAGTCGTACGCCATGCCGCCCGTGTCCAGCCTGTCGGCCGTGACCCGGACTACGACCTTGAAACGGTGGCCGTGGAGCCGCTCGCACTTTCCCTGGTACTCGGGTAGATAGTGCGCCGCATCGAAGTGGTCCTCAACGAACAGCTCGTACATCGCTGCCTCCATTTGCCGGGTGCACCCAGTGGGCATCTCCGCTGCGCTCCAGCAACTCGCGGACGGTTCGGCAGAGACCCGGGTGCACGAAATCGGGAGCAAGCTCCGCAAGCGGGACAAGCACGAACGCTCTCTCCGGGACGCCGGGATGGGGGACGCGCAGCCGTCCCGTGTTCACGCTCCGGCTCCCGTAGAAGAGGATGTCGATATCGATGGTCCTTGGACCGTTCCTGAAGGTGGGCTGCCGTCGCAGCAGCTTCTCGATTCCCAGTGTCATGCGGTGCAGCCCCTCAGGCGACAGCCCTGTCGATGCCCGGCAGACCAGGTTCAGGAAAGGCGGCTGGTCGGGGAACCCGACGGGTTCGGTTTCGTACAGACGCGACACCGCCGTGATTCGAACCACCGCGCCTATGGCGTCGAGGGCCGCCTCGAGGTTGCGGCGTCGCTCTCCGAGGTTGGAGCCCAGGCCCAGGAAGACATCATCCTGCCGCATGCATCCTGCCCCGCACGACGGCGTCCGCCACGATACAGACGCGTCGCATCTCCTTGACGTCGTGTACGCGAACGATGTCGGCACCGCGCTCGATGGCAAGCGTGACAGTGGCCGCGGTGGCCTCGAGGCGTTCCGCCGCCGGCAGGTTCAGAAGGTACCCGAGCACGGACTTCCTGGAGGTGCCGACGAGGAGGGGGAAGCCCAGCGCCCGCAGTTCCTTCAGTCGCGCCAGCAGCTCGACGTTCTGCGGTTGCGTCTTGCCGAAGCCGATGCCCGGGTCGATGATGAGCCGGTCCGCCGGTACACCGCCTGATATTGCTTCTCGCGTGGCTCTTGCCAGGTCCTCCATGACGACGCGCGCGATATCGTCGAAGACGACGTCGTGCAACGGGGAGACGTCGCGCTGGTTGCTCATGAGCACCATGCCGGCGCCGTAGCTGGCGGCCAGCTCGGACAGCCTCGGTTCCTTCTTCAGACCCCATATGTCGTTGAGGATGTCCGCCCCTTCGTCGAGTGAGGCCCTGGCGACCTCGTATTTGTAGGTGTCGACGCTGACGGGAACCTCAAGCTCGCGGCGGATAGCCCGGACGGTGGGCACGACGCGGTCCATCTCCTTTTCCAGCGCGATGGGAGAGGAGCCGGGCCTGGTGGACTCGCCGCCGACGTCGATGATGTCGGCGCCTTCCTCAACCATACGCAGCGCCTGCTCCAGCGCGGCCGAGGGCGAGCAGATGCCGTCGCCGGCGAACGAGTCCGGCGAGACGTTCACGATGCCCATCAGGTAGGTGCGTTCTCCCCAGGCAAAGCGTACCCTCTGCATCCGTGGCTCCTCGTCGCCCGTGTTCGTGACGGGCCGTCGCGTTGATTATGATAGCTGATTCGAAGTAGAATAATCGCCCCGTACTTTGCATCGGTAAGGAGTCCGCGTTTCATGACTTACGAACCCACGGCTGTGAAGATTACCGACCTGACGCTCCGGGACGGCCATCAGTCGCTGCTGGCGACGAGAGTGCGAACGCAGGATCTGCTGGACATGGTCCCAGGCATGGACGCGCTCGGTTTCTGGTCGCTTGAGGTCTGGGGAGGCGCGACATTCGACGTGATGACGCGGTTCCTGAACGAGGACCCGTGGGAGCGCCTGCGCCTCATCAAGCGGGCAGCGCCGAAGACTCCGCTGCAGATGCTCCTGCGCGGCCAGAACCTCGTCGGCTACCGAAACTATGCCGACGACGTCGTGAAGGCGTTCGTCCGCCATGCGGCCGGGAACGGCGTCGACGTCTTCCGCATCTTCGATGCGTTGAACGACGAGCGGAACCTGCAGACTGCGATGGAGGCCGCGAAGGAGTGCGGCAAACACGTTCAGGCGGCTGTGTGCTACTCGCTGACGGAGCAGAAGCTGGGCGGTCCGGTGTACACCACCGAGTACTTCGTCCAGAAGGCGCTGACGCTTGAGGAGATGGGGGCCGACAGCATCTGCGTCAAGGACATGGCGGGCCTGATGGCGCCGGACGACGCGTACGACCTCATCTTCTCGCTGAAGGAGGCGCTCGATGTGCCGGTAGCGCTGCACAGCCACTCGACCAGCGGCATGGCGGCGATGAGCCTGCTCAAGGCAATCGAGGCTGGCGTGGACATCATCGATACGTGCCTCGCCCCCTTTGCCCTGAGGACGTCGCACACCGCTGTCGAGACCATGGTTGCCGCGCTGGGCGGCACGCCCAGGGACACGGGACTCGACCTGGACAGCATTCTCAGGCTTGACGACAAGCTGGAGGCCATCGCGCCGAAGTACCGCGAATACCTTGCTCAGACCCGCTTCTCCATCATCGATACCGGAGTGCTGCGGCACCAGATCCCGGGTGGCATGTACTCGAACATGGTTGCCCAGCTCAGGGAGGCCGGCGCGCTTGACCGGCTGCCCGAGGTATACGAAGAGCTGCCGCGGACCCGGAAAGACCTGGGCTACCCGCCGCTGGTGACCCCGACGAGCCAGATAGTGGGCACGCAGGCGGTCAGCAACGTGCTCTTTGGACGCTACAAGGCCGTCTCCGAGCAGGTGAAGGCCTATGTCTACGGCTTGTACGGCCGCCCGCCGGCGTCCATCGACTCCGAGGTGCAGAAGCTTGTGCTCAAGGGCTATGAGCGCGGCGAGCAGCCGGTCACCGTCCGGCCCGCCGATATCATCGAACCCGAGATGGAGGCGGCGAGACGCCAGGTCGGTGAGCTTGCCGCCGACGACGGCGATGTCCTGACGTACGTGCTCTATCCCACGTCCGGCATGCGCTTCCTCCGCTGGAAGTACGGCCTCGAGACGCCTCCGGCCGAGACGAAAGGCAAGACCATCGAGGACATCCGGCGCGAGGACGAGCTCCTCGAGCAGGTGCGAAACGGCAAGGTCGCAACAGGTCCCGCGGCGCATGCCCCCGCTTCTGCCGCGCCGGCGTCACCGAAGCCCGGACCCGAGCCGGTAGCCGGCACGCCGCTGGTTTCGCCTATGCCGGGCACGATCATCCGCTTCCTGGTGGAGGAGGGCGACGAGGTTCACGCCGGCGACGGCGTCTGCGTGCTCGAGGCGATGAAGATGGAGAACGTGCTGCCGTCGCCTGAGGATGGGGTCGTGCTCGCCATAAAGGCGCGGCCGGGCGACAGGGTCCAGCTCAACCAGACGCTGGTTGTGATAGGGTAGCGGCACATGGGCAAGACTCTCGCCGAGAAGATACTCTCCAGCAGGTCCGGCGCGGATGCGAGTGCGAACGATATCGTCGTCTCCCGCGTCGACCTGACCTACGTGCAGGACACCACGGGTCCTCTCACGCTCCGTCTGTTCAAGGGGGCCGGATTCGAGCGCCTTGCCGATCCCGCGCGCACCGTCCTCTTCATGGACCATGCCGTGCCGAGTCCGGCGCGGCAGCTTTCCACCGACCATGTGTTCATACGCGAGTTCGCTCGTCAGACGGGAGCCGTGTTGAGCGAGGTGGGCGACGGCGTGTGTCACCAGCTCGTTGCGGAGCGCTATGCCCGACCCGGCGACGTGGTCGTCGGCGCTGACTCGCACAGCGTGACAGCTGGCGCGCTCGGCGCGTTCGGTACGGGCATGGGCTCGAGCGACGTCGCGGTGGCGATGGCGCTGGGCAGAAACTGGTTTCGCGTGCCCGAGACGCTGCAGGTGCATCTGACCGGCGCCCTGCGGCCCCTGGTCGGCGCCAAGGACCTCATCCTGCATCTCATCGGTCACATCGGTGCGGACGGCGCTACCTACATGGCGCTCGAGTTCACCGGGCCGGGCGTGGCCACCCTGAGCGTACCCGACCGGCTTGTCGTCTCGAACATGGCGGTCGAGGCGGGCGCCAAGGTCGGACTGTTTCCCTCCGACGAGCGCACGCGGGAGTACCTGGCATCCATGGGCAGGGAGGCTGACTACTCGCCGGTTTCAGCCGACCCCGATGCTCGCTACGAACGGACATTGGCCATTGCGCTGGACTCGCTCGTTCCCGTCGTCTCATGTCCGCACACGGTCGACAACGTGCGCCCCGCGGCTGAGCTGAACGACGTGCACGTCGAGCAGGTCTTCGTCGGCACGTGCACCAACGGCCGCATCGAGGACATCGGGCTGGTTGCGCGGCTGCTCGCTGGCCGCAGGAGAATTCCCGGAACGCGACTTCTCGTGGCGCCTGCGTCGCGCAGCGTCCTGCTGCAGGCTATCGAGAAGGGATACATCTCGATGCTCGTGGAGTTCGGCGCGATGATACTGCCGCCCGGATGTGCGGCCTGCCTCGGGTTGCACCAGGGGGTGCTTGGCGACGGCGAGACATGTCTCTCTACCGCCAACCGCAACTTCAAGGCACGGATGGGCAATCCGGAGTCGTCCGTGTACCTGGCCAGTCCCGCCACGGCTGCCGCGACGGCGCTTCGCGGCAGGATCACCGACCCAAGGGAGTTATTCTAGCCATGGCTGAGAACAGACTGTGCGGCAGGGCTATCACCATCGGCGACGATGTCTCGACCGATGACATAATCCCCGGGCGTTTCGCGAGCCTGCGCAGCAACCTGCCGGAACTGGCGAAACACGTCCTCGAGGACCGGCTGCCGGGCTTCCGCGAGAAGGCACGTCCGGGAGACATGATTGTGGGCGGCAGGAACTTCGGGCTCGGCTCGAGCCGGGAGCATGCTCCGGTCGTCATCAAGATGGCGGGCATCTCCGCCATCCTCGCAAGATCCGTTGCCCGCATCTTCTACCGCAATGCCATCAACCAGGGTGTCGTTGTCCTCGTGTGCGATACCGACGGCATTCGTGACGGGGATGAGCTGGAGATACGGCTGGATGAGGGGACGGTGGTGAACCACCGCAGCGGCGACGTGCTGAGGTGCGGCAGGATGCCGCCCCTGATGTCCAGGATTCTGGCTGCGGGCGGACTGATACCCTATATCAAGGAACACGGGACGCTCGACGCGACGGCGTAGTGCCGGCGTGGATGGGACGTGAGGGAGGGCACGATGGCGTACAGGGTGACGTTCATACCGGGCGACGGCGTGGGCCCGGAGGTGATGGAGGCCACGCGAAGAGCGCTGGAGGCGACGGGTGTGCGCTTTGAATGGGAGTACGCTGTCATCGGCGCCACCGCCCTGGAGCAGAAGGGCTCGCTCCTGCCGGCGGAGACGCTCGAATCCATCCGGCGCAACGGCGTGGCAATCAAGGGGCCGGTGACGACGCCCATCGGCAGCGGCTTCAGGAGTGTCAACGTCGCCCTTCGGCAGGAGCTCGATCTCTACGCCTGTCTCAGACCCTGCCGGAGCTATGCCGGCGTCTATGCACCGTACAATGACATCGACCTCGTCGTGGTTCGCGAGAACACGGAAGGCCTCTATGCCGGCATCGAGTACGACCTGGGTGAGGAGGCGACGGCCCGGCTGGCCGGCTTCGTTCACGAGACAAGGGGACGGACGGTCGGGGCGGACGCCGCCGTCAGCCTGAAGATAATCACCGTGTCCGCCAGCCGGCGCATCGTGCGCTTCGCCTTCGAGTACGCCCGCGCCCACGGCCGGAAGCTCGTCACCGCCGTCCACAAGTCGAATATCCTCAAGTTCTCCGACGGTCTCTTCCTCAAGACGGCGCGGGAAGTTGCGACCGAGTATCCTGACATCCGGTTCTCGGATGTGTTGCTCGACGCCTGCTGCATGCAACTGGCGAAGCGGCCCCAGCAGTTCGACGTGCTGGTCATGCCGAACTTCTACGGAGACTTCATGTCCGACCTCTGCGCCGGGCTGGTCGGTGGTCTCGGTCTGGCTCCCGGAGCGAATATCGGCGAGCGCATCGCCGTGTTCGAGCCGACGCACGGCAGCGCCCCGAAGTACGCCGGTCTGAACAAGGTGAACCCCATCGCCGCCATGCTGTCCGGTGTTCTCATGCTGCAGCATCTGGGAGAGACGGATGCGGCCGGGCGCCTTGAAGCGGCCATCGCGACGGTCATCGCAGAGGGCAGCAGCGTCACGTATGACATGAAGGCTGACCGCGACGACATGTCGGCGGTCACGACCAGTGAGGTGGCCGACGCGGTGATAGCGAAGCTCTAGCGGGGCTTCGCGCAGGTAAGATACATCAGCAGCGCCGCGATGCTCTTGGCGTCGCAGATCTTGCCCGTCCTGATGAGACCCGGTATGTCCTTGAGTGGCGCCTTGACCAGTTCTATCTCGTCGGTGTCTTCCGCCACGAGTTGGCTCGGCTTCAAGTCCCTGGCGGCGTAGGCGTAGAGATACTCCGTGCCGTATCCGGGTATCGAGTAGAAGCCGCCCAGCTTCTGGACGGTGGCAGGGTCGAAGCCTGTCTCCTCCTGCATCTCACGGTGGACGCAGTCGACTACATCCTCGCCCGGCTCGATGCCTCCCGCCGGCAGCTCGAGCAGTGTGGCGTCTACCGGGTACCTGAACTGCTTGACCAGCAGCACATTGCCTTCGGCGTCGACCGGGACGACCACCACGCAATCGCTGTGCTCGACTATGTCACGGGTGGTGGTCTTGCCGTTCGGCTTCTTCACCTTGTCGATTCGGACCGTGATGGCGGGGCCGTTGTACACGTTCGTGCTCGAGATGCGCTGTTCCATGGATGCTAAGCCTCCGGGAGTGTCTCGGGCCGGGGCGCTGCATTACTGCCCGGCTCCGCGAGGTCGACCTCACGCATCAGCGCCACCTCATCGCAGTCGGGGAACTTGGGACAGTAGTAGCACTCCGCCCAGACTTTGTGAGGGAGCCTTGAGCGATCGACCAGGCCGAAGCCCTGCTTCTGGAAGAAGCCGGGCTGGCGCGTCAGCGTAAACACTTGAGGCAGCCCGAGACCCCGTGCCTCGTCGATGCAAGCGCGCACGAGCGTGGCTCCCAGGCCTTCCTTCTGGTGCCGTTCGTCGACCGCAAGCGAGCGAACCTCTGCCAGGTCCTGCCAGTTGACGTGCAGCGCCGCACAGCCGATGACCTGGTCGCCTTCCCTCAGGACGAAGTAGTCCCGCAGGTTCTCGTAGATCTGGCTGAGTGCACGCGGGAGCATGTCGCCCCGGTTGGCGAAGTCGTTGATGAGCTTGTGCATCTGCGGCACATCGTCGATTCTTGCTTTTATGACGTTCACGTGTGGGCGCCTCCCAGCTTCTCATGCAAGGACCCGTAGAAATACGTTCGCGGTCGCAGCCTTATGAATCGCGCCCGGTGGGGGCTGGTGGTGACCGCAACCCGCTCCCCGCTATGGAGAGGCCGGTCTATCTGCCCGTCGAGGCTCAGCACCACGCCGTCTCTGCCGTCGACGCGCAGCCCCACGGTCCTTCCCTGCGGCAGCACGAGCGCGTGGCGGAGGCCGACGTGGGTGGAGATGGGTTGAACGACCATGTCGGTCGATTCCGGCAGCAACACGGGACCTCCCGCCGCCATGGCGTAGCCGGTGCTGCCCGTCGCGGTGGCCACGATGACGCCGTCGGCACGATACGTGGTGACCGCCTCGCCGTCGACGTCCAGCGCAACGTCTATCAGTCGCACGGCCGTGCAGCGCACGACCGCATCATTGAGGGCGGACAGCTTCTCACCGCAGGTGACGGCCTGGAGCATCGTGCGTTCCTCGATGCGGCCCTCGCCGGCGAGCACCCGCGCCACGGCCGCTTCCGCGTCGTCCTCAGCCACCTCAGTGATGAAGCCCAACTGGCCGAGCTTGACGCCGAGCACCGGGATGCCGGCGGCCGCGGTCACACGTGCGCAGTGCAGGATCGAGCCGTCGCCGCCGATGCCCACAACGAGGTCGGTGCCGTCGAGCCGCCGCGCCGCATCTTCGTCGTCCCACGCGGAGCCGAGCCACGTGGCGACGCCGGCGCGGGAGAGGTACGACTGGATGGATTCCGCGAGAGCCTGGGCCCTCTCTACGTAGGGGCGGTACAGTATGCCTATCCGGGTCATGGAGACAGGCAAGTGTAGCATCGGTCCCGAACGTGGTCAAAGGCCGGCGGCCCGTCGCGCACTTGCGACGGGCCGCCGTGAAGACAGCCTCCGGTCTACCGCAGAAGCTGCGGAGCGGCAAGCAGGAGGACGCCGAGCACCGCCAGAATGACGCCGCCGACCGGCTTGCAGAACTTGGCGTAGCGCTGGCCCAGCGACGTGTTCATGGCGAACGCCGCTGCCCCGAAGATGACGGCGTCGTCAAGCATGAAGAAGACGTCGTACAGCAGGATGTAGAGGTAGTACTCCGCGGTGGACAGGTCCGCCAGCGTGAGGACTTGCGTGAAGATTGCCGGCAGGGCTGACGAGCAGACGAACTCTATAGAGTTGACTACGAAAGCCAGGGCGATGATGGCGAACACACCCGCGATGCTGAGCGGCGAAGCGACCACGGACTGGATCCGGGCCATCGTGCTCTTCTTCGAGTCAGCGTCGATCACCTCGCAGACAACCTCCCCGCCGGACTTGATGTAGTCGCGAAGGTTGAAGATGCCGGCGCCGAGGGCTATGGCGCCGATGATGACTGTCACGGGTCTGGAGTAGCCAAGCAGCAGGAAGGCGTTCAGCCATGCCGTCATGAACAGGTAGTAGAGGATGCCGGACGCGAGGACGAACGAACCGACCAGCAGCCAGCCCTTGCGGCGGTCGTTGAGCGTGAAGAGCAAAGAGATGAGGTAGGCGAGCACCCACATCGCGCACGGATTGAAGCCGTCCACGAAGCCGAGCACGATGGCGAGCGCCGGCAGGGAGTAGTCGGAAACGCGGATGGTGCCGAAGAGTGGCAGCGTCACCTCGGTCGGGATCTCCTCCTCGACCTCGTCCGGTCCGCCGAGGTCCCCCGCCAGGGCGGCAACGATGGCCGCCTCTATGGGGGGACCATTGACCTCCCGGGTGTCCCAGCCGACGAAGACGCGCTTGCCGACGATGGTGGTCGGGAAGTCGAGCTGCTGCTCTGTCACGCCGGTGCCTTCGATGAGTTGCACCAGGACGGCGTACTGTCCCGGGTCTGCGCCGTCATGATAGACGAAGTACACGTTAGTGTACTTGCGGGCCATGTCCTCGTTGAATGGCTCTTGGTCTCTGCAGTGGGGGCAGCCCGAATGGTAGAAGAAGTGGACCTCGAGCGTGTCGTCCCCTGCGGG
>CAZLPP010000020.1:0-13854 GCA_964561465.1 uncultured Dehalococcoidales bacterium | reverse complement strand
TGGACCGGGCGGGTATTTGACACTGCCGATCGCGGGGTCTTAGTATATGCCCGACCGGTACTGAGAGCGAAGCCTAGCAGAACCTCGCGTGTTGCGTCAAAGACACGGTGAGGGCTTCGCGGGAGATGCGATGAGAGGGAAGCGTTTGTCTCCCTTTTTCCCTGAGAGCGTTGTCCTTACCGGCTTCTCCAGCGTTTATACCTTCAGCAACGTACCGGTTTCCGGCGTGTCGGTCTGCATGCGGATGGCCCGCGCGGCTGCGGAATTGGGCTTCCGCCGTATGAGGGATTTGGCGCCCGGTTCTCCGGCTTGGTGTGCGGACGAACGGCATGGATGACATCTACTACGGGGTTCTGCGTATCTGGCATGCCCTGACGGCCGGCAAGCGGGGCATCGTCGCTGTTCTGGTCGTGGCTGCTGTCATCGTCACGGTGACGACGGTCTTTGCCGCACCGTCCCAGCAGGACGAGCGCGAAGAGACTGGTGCGGTTGCCGCCCTTGCTCCCCCCGCAGGCGACCCGGACGTGAAGCCGGTGCTTGGAGCCACGCCGCAGGTAAGCTCCGAGGTGGTGATTCAGCCGTATGAATCACTGTCCATTGGCGGAGTGAACAGCCCGGGTCTGTTGCCATCGTCTCCCTTCTATTTTCTCAAGACCATCGGGCGCGGCCTGACCTACGCCTTCACCTTCGGTTCGGTGGAGAAGGCGAACCTGACGCTCAAGTACGCCAACGAAGACGTCCTGGGCATCCGCGAGTTGTGCTCGCAGGGCAGGTACGTGGATGCGGCCGAGCTCTGTTACGAGTACCGCTCTGACTTCTTCAACAGCCTCTGCTGGGTTGTCAAGGTGAAGAAGCAGGGCGCCGATGTTGAGGCGCTCGTGGACAATCTCGTGATGTCGCACAACGGGCATCGGCTGGTGCTGGGCGATGCTCTGCGGCCCGGCGGCGGTATCGCTCCGGAGGCCGTCATTGAGGCCATCACCTACACCAGCGCTCCTTTCGAATACGTCATCCGCGCGCTGTCCGGCGCCGCCGAGGCCGATGAGTTCCACGCCAAGTTGCAGAGCGACTTCTCGGTGGTTGACGATGAGAACTGGCTCGTCATCGAGTCACGGCTCGGGCTCGATCCGAAGCAGGCGGTAGAGTTGAGTCAGGCCCTGGGAGGGACACCCGTCATGGGCGGTGCCCCCATCATCACCAGCGTCCGGGCGAACAAGAGCGAAGTCGAACCGTCCGCGACCTGTGACTTGACCTGCATGGCGTCGGACCTGGATGGCGACGCCATTACCTTTGAGTGGCTCGCGGCCAATGGACGCATTGAGGGACAAGGTCAGAGCGTCACGTGGGTTGCGCCCAAGGATCCGGGTCTCTACAAGGTGACCGTTGTCGTTTCGGACATCAACGGCAATCAGTCGAGCAAAGCCGTCAGCCTTCGCGTGGGCAAAGAAAGCGGGACGAGCGAACGCAATTCCTCCGGCTCGTTCTCGATCGAGGCAATGGAAGTGGAAGCCGACGGACACAGCAAGCTGAAGCCGCCGGCTCTGGGTCTCGACTACTGGACAATCCTCATCGACCGCGCAGTGTTCATTACCTGCGTGGTTGACGGCTCTGCCGATGGCCTGGAATACGATTGGAGCTGCGATGTGGGCAAGCTGAACGGGCGCGGTCCGACCATCTCGTGGGAAGCCCCGGCAGGAGCGTGCTACGCTCACATCACTGTGACCGTGACTAACGGTCAATCGGAAGAGGAAGCCTCGGCCTCGTTCAGGGTCAGCACGTGTGCGCGGTGCTTCGGTTAGTACGTGCTTCTGCGTTCCTGATGAGTGTGATCATCTTCTTTCGCACGTGTTGTCGCAACGATGCGGCTGTGAGGTGCAGGCTTTGACGCGATGTCGTACAGGGCTAGCTTTGATCCTATCTCTCCTCACGTTCGGACTGGCACTTCCTTTCGGGTGCTCGACGCAGAACTCTGCGCCGACCATCGTCAGCCTGAAGTGCTCGCAGGAGGTCGTCGGTCCCCTCGACAGTTGTCTGGTCGAGTGCGTGGCCAGTGACGTGGACGGAGACGCGCTCAAGTACGTCTGGTCCGCGGACAGTGGCTCGGTTGCCGGCTACGAGGGCACGGTCGCCTGGACCGCGCCTGATAAAGAAGGCATCTACCACATCACCTGCGAAGTGAGCGACGGGGTCAAACGCGAGCAGGGCAGCGGACCGGTGCGCAAGACGGTGACGGTGCTCGTCAAGGACAACCACTACCCGGCTATCGACGGCATGGGAGCCGACTGCGCCTGGATTCGGCCGAGTGAGCAGTGCGCAGTGCACTGTGTTGCGTCTGACATCGACGGCGATGTCCTGACGTACACCTGGTCGGCCGACGCCGGTTCGGTCAAGGGCGACGGACCGGATGCGGTCTGGACGGCGCCTGATTTCGAGGGCGACTTCGTCGTGCGAGTGCGCGTGGCCGACGGCTACGGCGGCGAGCGCACTGCGTCGACGAGCATCAGGACTGCTGTCAACGAGCCTCTCGTCGTGACGAATATGGTCGTCACGATGCTCGACGAGCCTGAGTATCTCAAGTTCTACAACGAGCGCTTCAAGATACTCAAGAGCAAGTCCTGCCTCATCCGCTGCGTGGTGAACGATCCTGTGCGCATTGTGTCCTACGAGTGGACCGACGGTGGGCCAGTGTGCGTCTTCCCGGTCGGGAGCGAACGCTTCACCTTCGAGTCGGGACCGAACGAGATACGATGGACGGCGCCACGCGAGGAGGCGGACTTCGAGATAACGGTCGTCGCGCGCGATGCCGACGGGCACTATGCGCAGAAGACGATATCCGTCAACGTCGAGACCTGCACGTGCGCCTTCTCGGAGAAGGCCTCTGAGGAGTCGCCTGACGCATAGCCCCGCATTCGTCTGGATTCGCAGATGAAAGAGGCGGCCGCGCGGCCGCCTCTTCTTCTGCGTAGGGTGCGAGTGCCTTCACGCCGACTTGCAGACCACCGCGTAGGGCCACGCCATGATGCTGCCGTCCATGAAGCAAACGTTCGTGAAACCCTCGCCTTCCAGCAATCGCTGTGCCTGGTAGGCGCGGATGCTGGTGCGGCACATCGTCACTATCTTCGCATCCCGCGGCAAAGATGCCACCTTCTCGCGCAGCTTGTTGAGAGGCATCAGCTGGCACTGTACGGCGTCGATGTGCGCTTCGTCCCACTCGGACTGCGAGCGCACGTCCAGCAGCACGAAATCCTCCCCCGAGCGCAGGAGCTCGTTGACCTCGGCCGGACTCATGGCCTTCGCCCGGCCCGTCATCTTGTTTCGGACCACGTTGGCGGCGTGGTGCAGGACGTCCATTGCGCCGTTGAACGGAGGCGAGTAGGCGAGGTCAAGGTCCGCCACATCGTCGACAGTCGCCCCCAGTGATATCGCCGAAACCAACACGTCAGCCCGTCGAGCCACATCTCCCCGGCCGGCCATCTGACCGCCGAGGACTCTGCCGCCAGCGGCATCGACCACCAGCTTGACTGTCATCATCTGTGCTCCGGGGTAGTAGCTGGCGCGGTCGAATCCGGGTGCGAGCGAGGTCACGGTGGTGAAACCCGCGGCGCGCGCCTCGGTTTCGCTGAGGCCGACGCGGGCCAGGCTCGTCTCGAATACCTTGACGACGGCGGTGCTCAGGACGCCCGGGAAGGTGTCGTTGCCTCCGGTGACATTGGTGCCGATGACCCGTCCGTGCTTGTTCGCGGTCGAGCCCATGGGAGCGAGCACCTTCGCTCCGGTCACCCGGTGAACGTTCTCGACGCAGTCGCCGCCGGCGTAGATGTCCGGGTCGCTCGTCTGCATGCGCTTGTTCACCGCAATGCCGCCGGTCGCCCCGACCACGAGCCCGGCGTCGCGGGCGAGTTGTACGTTGGGGCGGGCGCCAAGCGCGAGTATGACGAGGTCGGCATCTAACTCGCCCTTCTCGGTGACAGCCTTCCGGACGTGCCCGGCCGCATCTCCTGCGAGAGAGAGAATGCGCTGTCTCAGCCTCAGGTTGACCCCTCTGGCCGTGAGCTCCTTCTCGGCGTACACCGCCATCTCAGGGTCAAGCAAGGCCGGCAGCACCGTCCCCAGGGCTTCAACCACGCTGACCTCGAGACCGCGGCTCCGGAGAGCCTCGGCTGCCTCGAGACCGATGAGCCCGGCGCCAACCACGACGGCCTTCCGGGGCGCCGCCTCGCCTATCTCACGCATGATGGCGGTGGCATCGGCCAGCTTTGTGAGCGTGAAGACGCCCTTGAGTTCCCGCCCCTGCAGCGAACCAGGTACTGCCGGAGTCGCACCCGTGGCCAGAACCAGCCGGTCGTATGGCACGACCGAGGTCGCATCTGTCTTCAGGTCAAGGGCGTCGACCGTGTACGCCTGCCGGTTGATCGAGACGACGCGCGTTCCGGTCAGCACGTCGATATCCATGACGTCCTTGAAGTAGCGAGGGGTGCGGATGAGCAGCGCGTTCTCGCTCGCGACCTGACCGCCGATGAAGTATGGCAACCCGCATGAGCCCTCGGAGACCGTTGTCCCCTGCTCGACGACCGTGATGCGGGCGTGGGGGTCGCAGCGGCGCGCCCGGGCCGCGGTCTTCGGACCGCAGGCCATGCCGCCGACGACGACTATTCGCAACGGCGTGCCCATGCTAGACCGCCACGACCTGCTTCACATCCGGGATGCGCTCCTTGAGCAGCCTCTCGATGCCGAAGCGAAGCGTCATCGTTGCCATGGGGCACGAGCCGCAGGCGCCCTGCAGCCTGACCTTCACGGTTCCGTCCTCCACGTCCACAAGCTCGACATCGCCGCCGTCCGCCTGCAGCGCGGGCCGGATGTCGTTCAGCACCGTCTCTACCTGTTCTCGCATGGAAGTTCCTCCCTCGATTGTCAGTCAGCGCCTTCGCCATCGCCGCAGCCGGAGCAGAACGCCGCAGTCGGAGTATGTCGCGAATGAGGCGTACCGGCCATGGAGAGTTGCGCAGGCGTCTGCGTGGACCAGTCTGTGCCCCGAATTGTCGCAATCCTGAGGGGTGTTGTCAATCGCGAGATGGTGCCGCGCTCGCTCCGCTTGGCGCGGGCGGGCGAGCCACTGTACCATTGCTGCGTGTCTGCCGCCCTGCCGCCCGGTGACGAGAGCCGCCCGACCACGCTCGTCCTCGGTGTCGGCAACGCCATGAAGTGCGATGACGGCGTCGGACCGTACGTCGCGGGACGCCTGTCGGCGATGGCATGCTCGGCCTCGTCGGATGCTGCGCTGCATCTCAGCGCCATCGATTGCGGTACGACCCCCGAGAACCACACGTCGGTTGTCAGGCGCCTGCGGCCGGACCTGCTCGTCATCGTCGACGCGGCCGACATGGGACTTGCGCCAGGCGACTGCCGCATCATCCCGCCTGAGCGGGCCGGTTCTCTCGGCCTCTCCACGCACAGCATGCCGCTCTCGCTCTTCGTGTCGTACGTGAGCGACCTCGCTTCGCGGATCGTGCTTGTGGGCGTGCAGCCGCGAACGATGGTGTTGGGAAGTCACCTGTCCCGGGAAGTGCTCGAGGCGGGTGATGCCCTGGTCGAGACTCTGCTGCGGGGCGGCCTCGAGAGCGTGCCTCGGCTCGACTAGTCCTTCTTGCCGGTGACTATCATCTCGTCCGAGTACTTGTCGTAGCTGGACAAGAGGAACTGGTCCGTCATCGAGAGACAACCCACCGGGCACACATCGTTGCACTGGGAGCAGAAGCAGCAGCGGCTGACGAAGATGCGGATCTTCTTCTCGTCCGGGATGAACTCGATGGCCTTGGCCGGGCATATCCTGACGCAGAGCTGGCAGCCGATGCACTTCTCCCGGTCGTAGGCGATCTTGCCCCTGAAACGCGGAGGCACGGGCACAGGGGGTGTCACCATGCTTCCGTCTGTGGCGGCCTTGTCCAGAAAACCCTTGACCGATTTCGGCGCGTACGTGGTGGGGAACCGGTTGGTTGCCGGGACGCTGAGAAGCTGGCGGAACAGGACTCTAAGTATCCTCATGTGTCGATACTCACAGCATCATGTCGGCCCAGATGAGCAGCAAGCCTACAAGGCTCACGAGTGTCATGATCATCAGGTAGAAGACGCTCGCCTGGTTCACCTTCAGACGGGCCATGGCGGAGCGGACCACCGCCACCGAGACGAACATCACCAGCAAGACCTTGAACAGGAAGAAGATGCCGTCGACTATGGCAATCGCCGCGCTGCCGGTCAGACCGGCGGCCGCTCCGATGCCGTAGGGGAAGAACAGGGCGACGACAAGGGACAGCACCGCGAAGCCGCGAATGGCGTTGCCCAGGTAGAACAGGGCCAGGTTCCTGCCCGAGTACTCGACCAGAAGACCGCCGGCGAGCTCCGTCTCCGCCTCAGCGAGGTCGAAGGGGATGCGGCCAAGCTCGCCCGGAGTGACTGCCATGAGAGACACGAGGAGCAGCAACGTGCCGGCGAAACCGAGCGGGCCGACGAGGTCCCAGATGGGATACTGGGCCATGGTCCCGAGCGCGAACGCGTTGGCATCGGTCACCTGGAGTATGCGCCAGGCGATGGCGACGATGGTGACCGAGAGTGGGAACTCGTAGCCGATCATGACGACCATCTCGCGCTGGGCGCCGACCGTGGCGTAGGGGGAGCTGGAGGCGAAACCGCCTGCCACCAGGGCGAGCGAGGGTACGGTTAACAGGTACACGATGAGCATGGCGTCACCGGAGCCCTCGAACAGCGCCGGCCGGCCGAACAGGGGGATATAGAGCAGCAGCGCCGCTGAGCCCATGACGCACATGATGGGGCAGAACTGGAATAACCACCGCAGCGCGCCCGCCGGGATGATGCTCTCCTTCATCATGAGCTTGCTGACGTCGCGAAACGGTTGCACCAGAGGTGGACCGATCCTGGCCTGCATGCGAGCCACCAGGATGCGGTCGATGCCGACGTAGATGAGGCCAACCACGGCGCCGGCAAGCGTGAGGACGATGGGGCCGAGGAACAGGGCAGCCGCCGAGGGAGGGTTACTGGCGAACCAGCTCACTGCGGAGCCTCCTTGTCTTCTCCACGGACAGCGCGTGAAGCTGCTCTCCATTCAGCGTGGAGTCGGCGTTGCTGTGGCCGTCCACCACGACAGCCCGGTTCGTGCAGGACATGCAGGGGTCAAGCGACGCCAGTGCGATGGGTACGTCGGCGATCTGCTGGCCGACCAGCATCGTCTTGACTGACTGCAAGTTGGCATAGGTGGGAGCCCGTATCTTCCAGGCCTCGAGGCTTTCGTCGCCTGCCTTCATACGCACGTAGTGCATGTTCTCGCCTCGCGGCGCCTCCACCCGGGCCACCGCTTCGCCCTCCGCCTTCTTCAGCAGGGCGAGCAGCTTCGCTATCTTCGGCTCAGCCAGGAGCGGTCCCTCCGGCAACGCGGCAATAGCCCTCTCGATGAGGTCGATGGACTGCTTCACTTCGAGTAGCCGCACGACGATGCGGTCGTACACGTCGCCCACGACCTTTCCGGTCAACTGGTCAGGCGTGATGGCTTTGACGCCCAGGTCGGCATAGGCCGAGTAGGCGTGGTCCTGGCGCGTGTCGATGGGAACACCGCTCGCCCGGGCGGTAGGGCCTACCAGACAAAGCTGCTTTGCCGCTTCCGTGCTGATAACGCCGACCTCTCGCGTTCGTAGCTTGACTGTCGGGTCGTCGAGAAACAGCGCCCGGATCTCGTTGAAGATGGAACCGTAGTAGGCAAGGGCTTCACGTATGGCGGGAATCTGCTCCGGCGTGATGTCGCGCCTGACGCCGCCTATCTGGTACATCGCCTTTGAGTTGCGGTTCCCCGTGAGGTACTCGGTCAGGTCCATGACCTTCTCCCTCGCGCGCCAGACGTAGTAGAACAGCGTCTCGAAGCCGATCTCGTGCCCCGCCACTCCGGCCCAGAGCAGGTGCGAGTGGATGCGCTCTATCTCAGCGATGATGACGCGGATGTAGTCGGCTCGAGGAGGCACCTCTATGCCCGCGGCCATCTCCACGGCCTGTACGAAAGCGAAAGGATGGCAGGCGGAGCATATGCCGCAGACGCGCTCGGCCAGGTAGACCGTCTGAACGGGGTTATTCCTGTTCATCCCGATCCACTCAATGCCCCGGTGCACCTGCCCGGCGAACACATCGGCGTCGAGCACTTCCTCACCGTCGATCGTCAGGTCGAACCGGATCGGCTCGTGCAGGGCCGGATGCACCGGTCCGACCGGAATGGTATAGCTGGTCCGCTCGACGGAGTCACTCATGTTGTATTCCCTGCTTGCCGGGAAGTACCTTAAGCATCTTCTCCGGACCTGTCTCGTCGCGACGCCACGGGTACACGCCCTTGGGGAAGTCCTCGGGAATGAACAGGCGGCGGTCGTCCGGAATGCCTGTGACGGTGATTCCCATCATCTCCTGCACTTCACGCTCTGAGAAGATGGCCCCCGGTATGACGTCGGTAATGGTCGGTATGGCGAGGTCCGTCTTGGGCAGATTCACCCTGATGACCAGCGCAATGGCCTTGTGGTGTTGACCATAGAACAGAGAGAAGTGGTACAACAACTCAACGGTGTCGCCCCGGTCGACGGGCGAGATGACGGTGAAATGGGGATACTCCTGCAACTGAAACAAGTGCAGTATCGCGGTCCGGAACCCATCGCGCTTCACGTCCAGCCAGAGTGATGTGTACGGGTTCTTCTTGACCGCAATCTCCCGCTCGTAAACGCGCGTACCCGCAAGAGCGCCGTCCAATGCGGACTCGAAGCTCTTGATAACCTGCTGAACTCCCATTGTATCCATGTCAGGCAGTCTTCTCCTTGACCGCACCTTCGAGCTTCAGCCATGCTTTTACGACGCCTTCGATGATGGCTTCAGGGCGCGGGGGGCAGCCGTGGACATACACATCGACTGGAATAATCTGGTCGATTGGCCCCACCAGATTGTAGGACTCGTGGAACACGTCACCCTCGACGCCGCAGTTGCCAATAACCATGACGGCCTTCGGTTCCGGCGTCTGGGCATAGATGCGCTTCAACCTGGATTCCATCTGCCGTGTCACCGGCCCCGTAACTAGGAGCACATCGGCATGGCGTGGAGAGCCCACGAGCTTGATGCCGAATCGTTCGACGTCGTATCGGGGCGTCAGCGCTGCGACTATCTCGATGTCACACCCGTTGCACGAGCCCGTGTTGAGGTGGTAGACCCACAGCGCGCGCTTGAACTGCCCGATGCCCATATCGTGTCTCTCCAGGTCTAGAACAACCCTGCCGCGAACAGCGCGATGCCGACGACGGCTGTAACCGCCAGAAGCCAGATGACGTAATCGTTGATGATGCCGGAATGCGCTCGAACGACCGGCCCGTAGTACTGCTTCATAGCTTCGAAGAAGCCCCAGTACATGTTGTGGGCGCGAACGTGGCGCATGCCCTCCTCGGGCTCGTCTTCACCCGAGAGGAAGATCTTCGTCTGCTCGGTGCCCTCCTTGAAGTCGCTCCGCCCCCTGCTTCGATAGCTGTAGGCGACTGCAGAGACGAGCACGAATGCGATAACGATGAGCAGGGGAGCCCAGAAGCTGAGAATCGCTATGGCCTGCACCTAGGCACCCCCCATGACCGCGCCGATGTAGCCGGCCTGGTCGAGCAGGGCATCGGCGGCGGGGTAGATGATGGTGTTGACGACCACCTGCGGAAACAGGCTGAAGAACAGCGTCGCTCCCGCCAGTATGCCCATGCCGATGATCATCGGCACGGGCACTTCGCGCACGTCCCGGTGCTCCGGCAGTTCGGGGCCGGTAAACGCCGCCTGGAAGACCTTGGTGAACGACGCGAGCGTCATGATGGATACCATCATGGCGATGATGGTCAGCATCGGGTTGAGCTGGTACGACGCCTCGTAGATCATCAGCTTCGATGCGAACCCGTTGAACGGAGGCACGCCGGATATCGCCAGGGCTCCGATGAGGAAGAAGGCGCAGGTCCACTTCATGTTGCGGCCCATGCCGCCCATGAGGTTCAGGTCGCGCGTGCCGAGCCGGAAGAAGAGTGCCTCACCGGTGAGCAGCAGCAGCCCCTTGAAGAAGGCGTGGTTGATGACGTGGAAGAGACCTCCCGCCACCGCCTCTCTGCCGTACACAGCGACTGCGACCGGGTCGCCCAGAACGGCCACGCCCACGCCGACGCCCAGGAGCATGTAGCCGCCCTGGGAGATGACATGGTAAGCCATGAGCCGCTTCACATCGGTCTGTCTCAGGGCCATCGTCACGCCGACGAACATGCTCAGGATGCCGGCGATGATGATGGTCCAGCCGATGACGGCGAGGCTCATCTTGACGCCGTAGAGAGTGAAGGCAACGCGGAACATCGCCGACATGCATGCCAGCGTGGCCGCGTAGATCATCGGGCTGGTGCCGCCGGGTGCGGGAGTGTAGGTGTCGGGCACCCACCAGTGCGATGGAACGCCTCCCGCCTTGGTCATGAGAGCGACGAGCAGCAGCGCCAGCGCTATCTTGTCGAGAGCGCCATACTGCATCGCGTCGGCGATTGCCGCCATGTTGAGAACGTTGTACTGCGCGTAGAAGATGCCCGTGGCCAGCAGCACCATGAGTGCGGCTGCGGTTGACACGATGATGTACTTGAAACCGCCTTCGACGGCGTCGGCAAACCTCGTCCGGAACGCGGCCAGGGCCGCGCCGGAGATGGAGAGTATCTCGAGGAACACGAACAGATTGAACAGGTCGCCCGTGAACTGCATGCCAAGCATGCCGACCGTCAGCATGAACAGCAGCGTGTAGAACCGGTCCTGACCGGTCTCTTCCTTCATGCACGCGATGGAGTAGAAGGCGCCGGCCAAGGCGACCGTCGCCGAGATCATTCCCATGAAGATGCCGAGGCCGTCCACCTCGAGGACGATGCGGACCGGCACCATGTAGTTCTCAGGAAGCGCGAGCGACGGTGTGGCAGCGCCCAGGGTGTAGATGCGGATGCCGTTGGCGTAGATGTCCCGCGCCAGGATGACCACGAGGAACTCTACAAAGGCGAGCGCCGCGATGACGAAGACGTTGCGCACTCTGGCGCCGAGCCTGCTCACGAGCGGCGTCAGGAAGGCCGCGAGGAGCGGCACCGCGATGGCCAGTATCGGAGAGTGCTCAATCAGTGTGCCCATGCCCGCTATCCCTTCACTCTCCGCGATTTCTCAGCATCGGTTTCGCCCGTGTGACGGTGAATGAGTACGACCATCGTCAGCATCAGCGCCGTCGTCGCGACGCCGATGACGATGCTTGTCAGGGTGAGCGCCTGCGGCACGGGCAGCACCATGAGGGAGCCGGGCGCGTTGGTGAAGATGGGCGCCACGCCGTCCTGGCGGTAGCCTAGGGCCACGAGGAACAGGTTCACGCCGGCCTCCAGTATCGAAAGCCCCATGACCAGCTTGATGAGGTTCCTCTGGGTCATGGCGATGTAGAGGGCGACACAGATGAGAGCGGCGACGGCGAAGAACGGTGCGTTCACGAGCAGCGTGCTCATCTGTCACTGTCTCCGGAGCGTGCCGCCGCCAGGGCCATGACCAGCATGATGCCTGACAGCCCCGCGACGACCTTGAGACCGACCGCGACGTTCATCAGCGGTACCGTGCCGCCCGTCCAGAGATCGCCCGGATTCGGTCCCGTCGGGGGTATGTGTCCGAACAACGGTGTCCCCACTAGGAAGTTCAGGAAGAACGCCGTGGCAAGACCGCCGAACGCAAGGCCGATAAACAGGAGCGCACCGCCGCTCTCGATAGTGGAGAGCGCATGCTCCTTGAGGAAGTGCTCCACGCGCTCCGAGCCGAACGCGACGAGGAGCAGCGCAACGCCCGAGGCGAATACCGCCCCACCCTGGAAGCCTCCGCCGGGGGTCACGTGGCCGTGCATGATGACGTAGAGACCGAACATGAGGATTGCCGGCGTCAGCAGCCTGGTGACGGTCCGAACGATCTTCGACATCAGTCGTCCACCTCGTCCCGCCGTCTGCGGAGCAGCATAACCACCGCCGTCACGGCGGTGAACAGGATGGTCGCTTCTCCGAGCGTATCGTATCCCCGGTAGTCGAACACCACGGCGCTGACCACGTTGTTCGTGCCGGTCTGCTGCTGCGCGTTCTCAATGATGTAGTCATCCATCGCGGAGGGCGGCTGCCCGAACGGATGGACCAGCGCTGCTACCGCGAAGAGCATCACGCCAAGAACCATGACTGTCACAGCGACTGCGATTCTGCGTGTCATGTCACTACGTCCGTTTCGTCGACCGGATGGCGAACACATAGATAGCGGTCGTGATGGCGGCGCCGATGCCCGCCTCCGCTATCGCCACGTCCGGCGCGTGCAACAGGTAGAATTCGAGGGACAGCAGGAGACTCAGCGCGGCCAGAGCGATGGTGGCCGAGATGAGGTCCTTGAAGCGCACCACCATGATGGCGCACACCACCACAAGCAGCGGCACGAGCACGTGGAGCGCCTGAAACTCAGTCATCGATGCGTGCCCCCTCGAGATCGTCGACAACCGCCCTCGCGGGCTTGACTCCGCTCCTGTGCCCTGCGCGCGAGATGGCGTGAGCACCCGTCGCATTCGTGATTAGGACGGCGGCCAGCGCGATGAGGGCATGCAGCACCATGATGGAATCGGGTGAGCCCCAACCGTTCGCCGCCCAGGCGACCGCTGACTGGAGCACGACCGCGCCGATGAGGAAGATCGAGCCGAAGGTCGTGCACTTCGTGCCGGCATGGAGGCGCGTGTAGAAGTCAGGGAAGCGCAGCAGGCCGACGCCGGCCATGAGGTTGAAGAAGCAACCCACGCCGACGAGCACGTACAGGATGACGTCGAGCACCTAGAACTTGCCCTTCTCGATGTACCTGGCGATGAACAGCGTGGTAATGAACGAGAGCAATGCGTAGACGATCGCCACATCGATGTAGATGACTTCACGGAACGCCGCGCCGAGGACCACCATGGCGACGACGATGATGGTGTTCACCGTGTCGAGGCCGACGATGCGGTCGGGCACGGTCGGGCCCCGGCCGACCCGGATGAGGGCGATGCCGGTGCAGACGACGAGGAACACGACCGCCGGAAGCCAGTTCATTCCGCAATCCTCCGCGCCCAGGCGGGGAATCCTCCGCAGATGGGGCCACAGTCGCGCGGGCTCGTCTTCAACACGCTCTCATCCACGTTGATCCAGTGCACATACAGGTCGTTGGACTTCTCGTCCACCTCGACGGAAAGCGTGCCGGGCGTCAGCGTGATGGAGTTCGCGAGGAAGGTGATGCCTGCCTCGGTCTTGAGACCTGGCGAGATGCGGACGATGCCGGGGTGTATGCGCCCGGTGATGACGCGGTAAACGACGTCGATGTTGGCCTTGGCCAGGGCCAGGAAGAACGGCCCGCAGAGGTACACCGCGAACAGCAGCATACGCCTCGGGTTCAGCATCTGCGGCCACCTGTCCCGCAGGACGCGGCGGCTCATGGCGGCGACCAGAAGCGCGAAGGCGACGCCGAACAGCAGCTCAGTGCCGCTCCACAGAAGCATGCTGCCTGACGCAGTCGTCAGGATGAGATAGAAGAAGAAGCTGAGGACGGCGGTCGTCGCGAAGCTTGCCACTACGCCTGGCCTCCCGCAACGAAAGCGACGGCGGCACTGCGACTTAGAGAGACAGTGCGCCCGCTCGGAGCCAACCTCGGTTTTCCGTAGAAGCCGTCTAGCTCTGACATCGGTCTCGTGCAGTCCGCCTCAGGGCGTGACCGAGCTTGCGGAAGTATACACTTGCGGGATGCATGGGGCAACCCTGC